>VBKF01000204.1 GCA_005888095.1 Deltaproteobacteria bacterium
AAGACGCTGGTCAGCAGCAGCATGATCGACCGGGTGGTCCACCATGGCGGCCGCCGGCTGGCCGAGATGCCGGTGGGCTTCAAGTGGTTCGCGCCGGGCCTGTTCGACGGCTCGATCTGCTTTGGCGGCGAGGAGAGCGCAGGAGCCACCTTCCTCCGCACGGACGGCACCGTGTGGACGACCGACAAGGACGGGCTCGTCATGGCTTTGCTGGCGGCGGAGATCACCGCGCGCACCGGCAAGGACCCGGGCGTCCACTACCAGGCGCTGACGGCGGAGCTCGGGACACCGTACTATGCGCGCATCGATGCGCCGGCCACGCCCGAGCAGAAGGCCGTGCTGCAGAAGCTCTCGCCCGAGGCCATCAAGGCGACCCGGCTGGCAGGCGAGCCGATCGTGGCGACGCTGACCCGCGCCCCGGCGAACGGAGCACCGATCGGCGGCTTGAAGGTGGTGACGGCCAACGGCTGGTTTGCGGCCCGGCCGTCCGGGACCGAAGACGTCTACAAGATCTACGCGGAAAGCTTCAGAAGTCAGTCTCACCTCGACGGCATCGTCGACGAAGCCCAGCATATCGTGGCCGACGCGCTGGCAGGCCCAGGATGATGAGGCCCCCTACCCTTGCACACGTGAAGAGCATAGTGAGGGCGTGGAGGTGACCATGTATCCAACGAGGAACGATCTCCCGGAATCGGCACGGATCAAGCTCGTCGAGCTGCTCAACGCGCGGCTCGCCGATGCCATCGATCTGCAGACGCAGTGCAAGCAGGCCCACTGGAACGTCAAGGGTCCCGACTTCATCGCGCTGCACAAGCTGTTCGACGAGGTGAACGACGCCGTCGAGGAGTACGTCGACCTGATCGCCGAGCGCGCGGTACAGCTCGGCGGTGTCGCCGACGGCACGGCCCGCGTCGCGGCCAAGCGCTCGTCGCTGCCCGAGTACCCAGTGAGGCGCGGCGACGGCCGCGAGCACGTCGAGGCGCTCTCGGCCGTCCTGAGCGCGTTCGGCAAGCTCGTGCGTGCCGAGATCGACCGCTCCAACGAGCTCTCCGACGCCGACACGGCCGACCTCTTCACCGAGGTTTCACGCGGTGTCGACAAGTGGCTCTGGTTCGTGGAAGCGCACCTCCAGGCGGAGCGATGAAAGCAGCGCGGCTTTATCGACGACCATTGAGCCGCGTCATCGAAGCCCTCCTTCGGACTTTTGGATCGTGCCGTCCGTCCTCGAAACGGGCTTCGCACTGACGGGCGGGCTGGCGCGGAGCCCCCGCCGAACGCGAACTGACGAGTCGCCGGTCCCGTGTAGGGGCCATCATGGCATCTACGCCCGGAGCGTCGTCACGGGGACTGCATGGCGTTCAAGAGGTCGAGGGCTCGACTCCCTTCAACTCCACGACCTCGTCCTGCGCTAGACGTTGCGCCCGTCGAAGTCGGGCTGGAAGGTGCGGAAGTGGCGGTAGCCGCTCGAGAAGAGGACGCACAGGGGGGCGACCGGCAGTAGGTGGCTCTTGGCGCGGAACCAGAGGCCGATTGCGAGCGCGAGCGCCGAGATGCCCGGGATCTGGTGGTGCACCTCGTGATTGCCGATGCCGAAGGAAAGCGGGAACCAGTAGGTGTTCGAGCTGCGCTCCGAGGCGAAGCCGAAGTGCTCTATCCAGAAGCGGAGCGTCGTGAGGAGATTGAGGCCCACGAGGACGAGAAGCCAGTAGCCGAATGGCGGCCGGAGTACGGCCCAGGTCGCGAGGGCAGCGGCCCAGGCGGCCGCGACGCGCCGGCGGTCACGCGGGTATCGCTCGCGCGTGCGGTCGAGGCAGTTGGCGACCGGCACGAGCTCGTAGAGCGCGTAGAGGAGCCGCGAGCGCACGAAGAGGCGCTGGCGGAACGGACTCCAGTTGGTGTCGCCGGGGCGGTTCGTGAGGGAGTGGTGGACACGGTGGACGGGCTGGAAGACCTCCGCGGTGAAGGGGAGGAGCAGGACGCCGGAGGCGATGCTGCCGAGCCAGTCGTCGGCCGGGCGGCCGAGCAGGTTCCCGTGCGTTGCCTCGTGCACGACGAGAATGAAAACGCCGTGCACCACGACCGCGAGCGCAAAAGGTGTGCCGATGGCGAGCCACGGATGCCCGCCGGCGGCGGCGGCCGCCAGTCGTGGGCCTGCCGCCCACACGAGCCAGACGCCGGCCGAGAGCACGAGGAGCGCGAAGGCGACGACGAGCGGCTGCACGCGACGCAGGGCCGCGTCGATGCGCTCCTCGAGCAGCGGCTCGCCGGGACGCGGGGCCCGGATATCAAGTCCACTCCAGACGCGCTCGCGGTCGATGCCAGGCACGACCCGCTCGAGCAGCGCAAAGAGCGGACGGCGATGCGCGGGCACGACCATCAGCGTTTGCCCGCACGGAGCGTGAAGGCGTGGCGAAGGGACGGCACGTTGGGTCGCCACTCGGACAGCACGCTCGTGATGGCGAGCTCCTCGAGCTCGGCGAGCACGAACACTACCGTCGCGATCTGGAAGGGCCACGCGGGGCCGTCGGCGAAAATCACGAAGATGCTCCCGCCAAGGAGATAGGCCGAAAGCTTCGCGCCGCGCGTGTGATAGCTCGTCGGGCGGCCGAACTTCGAGAGCCCGACGATGACCGGGATCATAGCGGCCGCGACCGCGACCGCGAACCAGCCGAGCTCGGCGCGCACGAACGCCGGGCGGAGCCAGACCGCGCAGATCGGCACGACGACGTAGAGAAGAAGGTCCCCGATGCTGTCGAGCCGGGCACCGAACTCCGAGGTCTGTCCGAGCCAGCGGGCGAGCTTCCCGTCGAGGATGTCGCTTATCAGCGCGACGGCGAGGCAGACGACGAACGCCTGCGAGGCGCCCACCCAGCCGAGCACGAGGAGCACAGGCGCCAGCGCGATGCGGAGGGCGCTGAGCGCGTTCGGGAGGTTTACGCGACTCACCATGGCTTTCAACTCATCCGATCTGTCGCTTGAGCCCGAGGGCGACCATCACGAACCCCATCGCCGGGTGCACGACCAGGGTGACGCCGGCGAGGAGCACGGCGACGCGGAGCGGCGCGACCCACACGGTCGACATGCAGAGCAGGACGCCGGCCAGGCCGTCGAGCTCGTCGGTCAGCCAGAAGAGCGGGGCAAGCACGCCGGCCGGCCGGTCGCCGGGCGCGACCCCGAGCTGACGCTTGATGAAGCTGTTCGGAAGCTCGCCGGCGATGTACCCGCCGCCGAGGACGACCCCCCAGAGGAGTGGATGTACCCGGTCGAAGTCGACGAGCGAAAGCGGGCGCGCCCAGCCCGCGCGTGTACTGAGGACCGCCTGGAGCACGACGAAGGTGGCGGTCGCGCCGATCATCGTGACTGCGCCGCGCACGGTCTTGTTGTCGCCAAGGAGCCGGCGGCCGCGGAAGCGGAGGCCGCCATCGAGCGGCAGACCCGCGAGGCTGCGAAGGAGGTCGAGCTTGATGACGGCGATGTGGACCGCGCCGCCGAGGATGACGGGAGTCGCGAGCCAGACAGCCTGCGCGACCGACATCAGGAAGCGTTCCCCGACCGGCCCCATGTCAGCGCAGCACCCGCAGCGCCCGTGGGAGGACGCGGACCGTGAAGGACCGCGCGAGCCCGATCTCGTCGCCGTCGCCGAAGAAGGCGAGTGGGCGCTCGCACTCGATCCGCGCCTCGACCGCTCGCCACACGCCGAGCGTCCAGCGAGATACGGGCCGCCCGAGCCGCATCGCGGCGAGCGTCGCGAGCAGCGAAGCACGCGACTCGGCAGAGAGGAGTGCCAGCTCGAAGACGCCGTCACTGTTGTCCGACCGCGTCGGCAGCCCGATCCCACCCCCGAGCGCGCGCTGGTTGGCGACGAAGAGCCCGTGCGACTCGCGCTCGACCGTCCGCAGGCGGCCGTCGGGGCGCCGGTAGGTGATGCGCAGGCGGTGGAGCCGGCGCGCGCGCAGGAGCACGTTGGCGGCTGCCACCACCGGATAGACGGCCGGGCCGAGTGCAGCGAGCGCGACGAGCGCAAGCCCGCCTGCACGCTTGAGCCGCCCGACCGATAGCGCGCAGGCCGCCGGCAGGCCGAGGCCGCCGACGGTGACGAAGGCCCGCCCGTTCACGTCGATGACATCGATGGCTCGCACGCCGCCTTCCAGCACACGGCGCGCCGCCGCCGCGATCTCGAGCGGCAGGTCGACCTCGCGCGCGAAGTCGTTGGCCGTGCCACGGGGCAGGATGCCGATCGGCACCCCCGTCCCGGCGAGCTCGTTCACGACCCGGTTGATTGTCCCGTCGCCGCCAGCAACCACGACCGCGGCCACGCCGGCGCGCGCGTGCTCGGCCGCGAGGCGGGCGGTCTCGGCGCCGCTCACCGGATGCTCGAACGTCGGGCGGAGCCGCCGCGCGAGGATGGCGGCCGCGCGCTCTTCCCACGCCCTATCCGGCAGGCGGCCAGCCCCCCGGTTCACGATCACCGCCACGCGCGCGCCGGTCGCCAGCCGGCTCCCCTCGGCGAGCTGCCCGAGGTCATCGACCTCGACTCGACGCGCTGTCCCATTCATTGCCGAGCCTCCTTCTCGCTCACCCGGCAACCGGCCTCGGGCTCCCTCTCACCTTCGTCGCGGCCACCGTGCAGCAGCGCCGGCTCGCCGTACACCTGCCATATCTGAGCCACAACGCGCTATATCACGTCATCCAGGGCCTCGCGCTGCTCATGATCTTTACGGGCCGCGGGCTCGCAGAGCGCGGCGCCGACCCCGCGGTCCCGTGCCTTGCGCCTTAATCGGAGCTACGCTCCGGGCGTCGGTTGACAACGCAACACCAACGAGTGCGGGTATCGTGTCTCCGTGCCCGTCGTCGCTGGCTCGATGACATCGTGTATGACTCCGGCGATGGCACTGCAATCGGCACCCACGTGCCAGACGGGCTACGGCGTGGATGAAGATTCAGCGGCTCCAGCGCTGCTTCGGCAGGAGACTGGCCCTCGATCTTCCCCAACGCCGGCTCCGCGATCGCCCTCATCGACCGCCTCGTCCATCACGCCGACATCATCGCGATTGAAGGGGGTAGCTTTCGCCGGCGGGTCGCCGAGCAGGATCAGAGCACCCGGCGCGCCAAGCCGAAGCCCTGAGTTTGCCGGTCGAAATTTCCGCACATCCTCGAGTCCGCCAACAGCCAGCAGATGGGGCGCAGCTACCGGCGCCTGCTGGCGATCACGCGGCGCCCGCTCGCGAGGCCGCGCGCGTGGTCCGCTGAGGTCAGCACCGGAATGCGCCGCGTCGTCACGCAGTCGGCGATGGTGTTGGTTACTTTTGCACCGCAAAGTAGCTAGAGCGCGTTGACTGGTGGGGCGCGACCGACTGCCTATCTTGGTGTTGCTGGGTTTGGAGCGACTCTGTGGGCCGTTCTTGATCGCAGTTCGATGTCCGAGGTCACCACGGCCACGACTGCCGCGAAGGCCAGGACCACCGGGGCGAAACGCCGTATCCCGCCTTGCGGTTCAGAGGTGTCGTCCAACGCAAATTTCGATTTGATATCTGGCCGGTTGAGCCAGTGCCACGCATACGCAAGGAAAGCAAACCACAACGCCCCACTTACTGCCGCTAAGATGTGCAGCCCCCCGCTGAACGCCCCGCCGATGCTGGTCAGGCCGAATAGGGACGAGACGAGCACCACCCTTTCGGCAAGGATACGTCCCCACTCTCTACCGCTCGAGATCCCCCTCGATGCCACGAGCATTAGCAGTCCGCCGGCGAGCCATCTGAACTCCTTGGCAACGTGCAATCGGGTGTAAGGATCGCCAGACACCACAGCCCACGGCGTGCCCATGAGTACCATCACCCCATCCAAGGCAATGAATATAATAGCGAGCATCCTCAGCGTACGTGAGACGTAACGTAAATCGACCTTTCCCATCATCTGTTTAAGGGTTAGCGGCAGTGATTGAGTCGGGACGACTCGTGGCCTAGGATGGCGGAACACAGCAAGCCTGGCGGGAATTAGGGATAGACCACACGACCTGTCCGTTCGGCGCCCATGGGTCAGGCTGGAATGAGGGATCGATTGGGAATGAGGCGTTGCGGCAATTGTTCGAAACTGCGTCCATTGAAGCGTTGAGCACATATGCCGCGTTACAAGGAGACTCCCCACACGTCCAATTGAATTCCACCTCGTAGTCAGACCCGGTGCACCAGCCGACCTGGGTTGTCCCGCTGCAATCGTAGTAGTAGGCGTCAATTTCCGCCGCTATATTACATTGCAGCGTCCCGATGCAATATGGGTCGCCGTTGTTACTGAAGAGATGAGTAACGACCTTCGCGGATACAGGAAGGGACAGCGTATGCACGTCGTCGCATGCGCTCTCGCCCACGGAGCAGATCTCGCACGCTGGACATTCGCTGTAGGTCGGAGTGCAAGTTCCACTGAAGCACACTGCTCCATCCCTAATTGACACGGGCGGAGCACACTTAGGCACGCCAGCGAACTGGCCTTGGCAATCAGTATAATCAGGCTTTGGAACGGTGGCGGTGGCGGTGCACTCTCCGGCTTGGCACGTGTTGAAATTACATACATCGTGCTCGGCGCAGATCGTGCCGTCGAGTCTTGGATTCACGTCATTGCACAATCCAACCCGGCACTTGTAGATGGCACACGCCGTCTGACCGCACGACAGGCCATTCGTGTTTGACGAATCGCAGTCTGGATCGGGCTCCTCTGGGTTGCCAACGACGCACTCTTTGAGGTCACTTGGATCAACGGTTCCAGCAACGGCGAACGCTCCTAGTATGCACGCGGCTTTTAGCGGTACCGTCGGGAGTTCGAGGCATAGTCCAATGCCGGGCGATGCGATCGCGGTTAATCTAATACATGCTTGCGTCCGCTCCACGGTCTCGAAAGCCTCGCCAGCTTTGCAGAACAGGTAAATCAGATAGTCGGCGCACGGTCCCGATATCGGAACGCCGGGCGTTACGCCATCGGGTCCGACCATCTGTGTGAACCCGTTCGGGCCCATCTGTACTCCCCCGGTCTCGTTGAAGACCGTGAACGAGCCATTCGCGAACGGCAGCACCAGAAAGCCGCCACGAAGGGAGGCCTCGTACATGGCGACTAGTACGTTTCCATCGGCATTTGTCAAGGCTGCGAGCGTCGGAATCGCACTCCCGGGACAGGAGCGCGCAGCCGTTATCTGCGTGAAGCCGATTGATTGAGCATGCTGAAGGGTCGAGAGCCATCCTTCGTCATTCGCCGTCGCGGCAAGTTCCTCATCTGTTATTGCATTACAGGCAACGACGGTTGTCGTGGCCGGATCGCTATCTCGTGTGCCGTTGTTGACGATGAGCTGTGCAACGTACTGTCCTGCGGCATCAGGTATGATTGTCGGTTGAAAGCTCCAGCGTACGAAAGCTCTGCGACGCTGCCTTGAGGTCTTGAGACTATAGACCAGTGGAACGTGAGGTTCTGCCCGTGAGGAGAGCATAGCTCCGACAAAGGCGCGAAGTTAACGCAATCCGCCTTATCCGACGCTGACCCGCCACCCCCGAGCCGCGACCCCAGGCCCGGCGCCCCTCTCCGGAACCTGCCTATACGCGTTCGGACAACGTCGCAGGTTATCGTGCCTACAGCCTCCGCGGCGATAGCAGGCCTATTGCTCCGCACTCACGCCGGCACCAGCAGACGAACCCGCCGACCGATTCGACTCCAACGCCCGAGTCCGAACTTCGACGTCCCACGTGCCTACGGCAACGATCCCCGCGATGACCAACGCGATCGGCGCTAGCCTGCGAGTCCATGGCGCCTGCGCATCGTTTCCGTCGGCTTGGAACTGGGATTGTATGTGCGGACGGTGAAGCCAGAACCAAATCATCGCAAGCGCAACATACCAACCGGCGGCGCTCGAAATAGCCTGCGTATCCCCGCCACTACTTATCGCGAGAGTCACCGTACTCAAACCGAATAATGACGACACGAGCACGACGTTTCTCGCGACCACGCGGCCCCATTCCTTACGCGTCGATATTGCGTTTCCCGCTATTAAGATTAGCGCGCCCCCAACCATGCCGCGGATGTCACCATACAGCCGCAGTCGCGTTATCCCGCGCATGTATGGCGAACCTGCATAGAGCAGCCCATTCAGTAAAGCGTCCACCGCTCGCACTCCTATTAGCAGCAGTCCGACGACGCGGAGCCCGCGTCCGACAGCATGAACATCATCAGCCCTCATACCCAACCTCACGTCGCCCCCCGAGCTTTACCTCACGGCGGTGGGGAATTACAGCACCCTTGCCGCGACTCGGGTATTGACCACACGTACTTTCCGTTTGGGTCGTATGGGTCGAGCTGGAGCGATGGATCGACTTGACCGATCGAAAAGCGCGGTCCTTGACAGTTGTAATCGAGATTATGGAGGGAGACGTCACTTACGTATTGCGCGTTACAGGGTGGGTCCCCGCAATTCCAATTGAATCTTGCCTCGTAATCAGAACCTGTACAGGAGCCTACCTGAGCGCCGTCGCAGTCGAAGTATGAAGCGTCCACAACCGCCGATACATTGCATTGCAGTGTCCCGAGACAATACGGCCCGAACAAGTGGGACACCGTGGCGTGCGCCAGGACGGGACCGACTGCATGGATGTCCTGGCAGAAATCATCTCCCGCCGGGCACACCTCGCAGGGTTCGCACTCTTGCGTAACTGGCGTACACCTTCCGCCGACACAGAGCGCGGAATCCCTGAAGGAGATGGACGTTAGGCATCGCGGTACGCCGTAGAAGTCGGCGTCGCACGGAGTAGAATCCGCCACCGGAGTCAGCTTGCAGCCGCCGTGGAAGCAGCCACCTGTCGCGCAGACGGTGCCAGTCGGGCAATTTCGCCCGTTGCTCACGTCCTGACAGTTGGGGTTCCCTATTTGAGGTGTCCCGAATAGGCACTGCAGTATATTTTGCTGATTCGCTACTGCGACTACACTGAGGCAATATGCTTTCGTCACAAGGTCAGGAGAGAACAGGACGCATGCTATGGCCTCCGCCATCCAGGGGCCGCATGTCACAAACGCCGTGCGGAACTGCTGTGCGGCCTGGCACAGCACGAAGAGCCAGTAATCTTTGCACGAGCCGTCTGCTGCCTGGGCCGTTGCTGTATGGCCGTCCGGCGCGACCGTCTGCGTAGTGCCGTCAGGAGAAATTACAACGCCACCCGTCTCGTTGAACACAGTGACAGATCCAGTGGCGGAAGGGAGCAGAAGGAACGCCGTGTCGAAGGTCTGATTATGTGTCAGTACCACCGATTCACCGGCGGCATTGGTCATTGTAGCGACAATTAGCGATGTGGCACCGTCCGGGCACGAGCGCGCGGGGCCAATGTCCGAATAGCCCAACGACTGCGCATGTTGAAGCGTTGCTAGCCACCCACCGCCACTTGCGGCCGTCTGAAGCTCTTGCGCCGACATTTCCACGCATGCGGCGACGGTCACCGTAGCGGGATCACTATCGAGCCTGCCATTGTTTACAACGAGTCGCATGTCGTAGTGACCCGGCAGATCCGGCGTGATCGTTGGCGTGACGACGGCGGGGTCCGCTAAAGCCGCGTTACTTCCGTCCGGCTTCGATGAGATAGACCATTGATATGTCAATGCACCGCCATCGGGATCGGAGGAACCGCTACCATCGAGAGTGATCGTGGCGCCCGTGAGTCCACTCGTGTTGTGCCCGGCGTTGGCGACTGGTTTCGGGCATACGAGTGTGTGCCTACAGAGATCGCTTGTACCGTCGCATTCGTCCGCGGTGCAGACGTTCCCATCGTCAGTACATGACGTACCCGCCGCTACCTTTGCATCGCCGGGACAGTCAGACGCGGTGCCCGTGCAATACTCGGTGACGTCACATTCGCCCGCGGCCGTGCGGCAAACCGTTGTCGCAGGAAGGAACCCGTCTGGCGGACACGAATTGTTGAGGCCGTCGCATGTGTCGGCAATATCACAGGGGCCGGTGGCGGAGCGACAGACGTCGCCGGCGTGTCCGGCCGGGTGGATACAGGCGGGCGCACCGATCGTGCCGTTACAGATGTCCGTCGTACAGACATTACCGTCGTCTGTGCACGTCGTGCCTGCCGCCATCACGACGTCAGGCGGGCAGTTGGTACTCGTGCCGCTGCACGTCTCGGCGACGTCGCACTCATTCGAGGCCGCGCGACAGACGGTCGTGTTCGGTTTGAAGGTGTCAGGGGGACAAGTGGGGCTCGTGCCGCTACAGGACTCCTCCAAATCGCAGTCGCCTCCGGAGGGACGGCAAACAGTCGTATTCGGCGCAACGCCATCGGGCGGGCACGTGGTACTCGTACCGGTGCAGGTCTCCGGAACGTCACAGTCCCCCGCGGACGGTCGGCACACCGCGCCCGCATTGCCCGCTGGGTGGGTGCAAGCGGGCGAGCCGACCGTGCCGTTGCACTGGTCGGTCGTGCATACGTTCCCGTCGTCCGTGCACGCCGTCCCCGCCGACTTGACGACATCGGCGGGACAGTTCGGGCCGTTCCCCGGGCAGTTCTCTGCGATGTCGCATTCGTTCACCGCCGCGCGGCAGGTGAAGGTCGAGGGCTGGAAGGCGTCGGCCGGGCAGGTGGAGCTGCTGCCCGTGCAGGTCTCGGCGATGTCGCACGCGCCCGCGGCGGCCCGGCACACTGTGCCGGCCGGCTTCTTCGCGTCCGCGGGGCAGTTCGGTCCGTTCCCCGGGCAGAATTCGGCGGTATCGCACTCGCCCGCCGCGGCACGACACTGCACGCTAGCCGAGGCGAAGCCGTCGGCGGGACACGCGCCGCTCGTCCCGTCGCACGTCTCAGCCACGTCGCACGAGCCGACTGCCGCGCGACACACCGTGCCCGCCGGGCTTTTCGCATCCGCGGGGCACGTGGTGCTCGTCCCCGTGCACGTCTCGGCGGGGTCGCATGCCCCCGTTGAGGCCCGGCATACCGTGCCGGCATTCCCCGCCGGATGCTGGCAGGTGATGTTCGACCCGTCGCACCGGTCCACCGTGCAGACGTTGCCGTCGTCCGTGCACGCCGTACCCGACGCCTTCTTGGCGTCGGCCGGACACGTCGCAGCGGAGCCCGTGCACGTCTCCGCCAGGTCACACTCTCCTGCCGCGGCCCGGCAGACCGTCGCGGAGGAGAGGAAGGTGCAGGTCGCGGAGCAGCACGCGCCGCCGTCACACTGCTCGCCGGCGTCGACGATGCCGTTGCCGCACGCCGCGGCGCGATAGGTCGCGATCCCGGCGGCCCACTGCCGCGCGGTCCCGAGGGTGCCGTTGGCGGCATAGCCGCCGGTCGCCGAGACGATCCGATACTCGGCGTTCATCGTCACGTTGCTCGTCGCGTTGCCGTTCGACGCGGACGAGATCGACGCGAGAGAGGTGTAGCCGGAGCCGACCGTGAAGGTGTCGCCCCTCGTCTCGACATCGATCGCGCCGATCAAGAGTTCGCTCGGCTGGCTCGTCGTCGCGGTCGTGCCGGACGATGGAGACGTGCTGCTTCCCGTCGCGCTCGCTGTTTTGTCGAGGGTGCCCGACGTGCCGAGACCCGAGAACTCGTCGGCGCTCATCGCCCGGGCGGCGAGCGAAGGGTGCGTGACCGTGATGGTGTTCCCGCTCACTAGGGCGGCGGTGATCGGCGCCGAGAAGATGACGCTGCGGACGCCGCTCGTGCCGGACCCTTGCGTGACGTCCACGTCCTTCGCGTAGACGTTCCCCTTCGAGTCGGCGCAGGAGACCGTCCCCGCGGTGGGATCCAGTGCGACGCTGACGATGACCCTGTTCCCGGCGGCGACGTCGGCCGCCGGGACGGTGACGGAGAGCGACGTCCCAGTCGTCGTGCTGCCGGTCTTCCCGATGTTCTTTACCAACGTCACCGCGGCGCCGGCGCTGATCGGCCAGAGAGCGGCGAGGAGGATCAGGACCAGCGCGAGGTGCCGGCAGCGTCGCGTGGTCGTCTTCGGTGATCGGGGGGCTGCATTGGTCGGCATCGTCGATCTCTTCTCTTGGCGACGATCGTGACGAGCGTCGGTATCGAACATCGGGAAGGCGCACGGCGTCGCGGGCCCGGAGCCGGCGCCCTCGACGTTATTGGAGAAGAGCTGCCCGCCCGTCCACCCGTCGACGATCATGATGTTGTCGGCAACGATCTGAGAGTTTGGCGCCTGGATCGGTGCGAGGTTGCCATGGAGCAGGCCGCCATGATTGTTCGGTACCGATATTCCCGCTGCCCGCGGTGAAACCCTTCGTTCTCAGCTGCTCGGTCGCGCAGAGCACGTAGCTGCTCAGGTCCGTGCTCGGCTCTGCGCCGACGATGCGGACGCCGGACCCATGAGGAGGACGGCCATCGTGGCCAGCATTCCGAAGCGCCGCATCACAAGAGCTCAACCTAGGCTGGTAACCTTAACGCTCGATATACGATGAACGTCAAGTAAAAAAGAGAAAGGGTATACAGAGTCCGAGCCCATCGGGTGCGAGCCATTTACGGCTGGCGGGCCTAGGACGTTGCGGCGCAGTCCGGCGCCGACAAGCTCGGCGGACCGGCGAGAGTCCAACGATCTCGCGCACGTGGCGGGGCGGAGCGAGGACGAGCATGAACGTGGTAGCCGATCGTTGCCCACGCATCCCCGTCAAGCGTGTCCTGGCGGGAGCGGCGCGCGCCGGGGCGGGGTGGTATCAGGCTCCGGCCGGCGGGGTGTGCGCCTCTGTCCGCAGGGGCACCGCCCCTCATGCTTCCGGTGCCTGATCGTCGCCATGGCATGAACTCCTTCGCCGGCCGGGCTTCATGTGTGTACCTGGCCCAGTGCCGGTCCATGTTGTCGCAAGACGAGGCCCACCTCTCGCGAATGCGCGCCGGACGCTTCCTACGGTGCGTCGAGCTTCGCCAAGTACGGGTCGACGTCGGGAGCGAACGCTGGGTGCTTGCGCAGTCTCGCGAGATGGCCCATGGCCCGCGGGAACTCGGCGTCGACCTTCGCAGTGAGAATCGGATCGAGGCCCTGCTTTTCGAGCGCCCCCGCCCTCGCCTTCTCGTTGAAGAAGAGACTCATCTCGGCGACGAAGCAGATGTCCGCGAGGGTGACGTCGCTTCCCACCAGGAACCCGCGGTCGGAAGACAACGCCTGCTCGATTCCGGCGGCGTAGGTCGCGAATCCGTCACGAGCCCGCGCGTGAGTCTCGGGAGAGATTCCCCCGCTCATCAGGGCCAGCAGATAGACCTGCGCGTCTCGCGCGAACACGAGGCTTGCATCGAGGAAGCTGTCCACCCGCGACGCCTCGTAAGGACCGCGGCCATAGAGTGGGAATCGGCCCTCACCCAGACGGGCGACGGCCCGCATGATGCTGTTCGATTCGAAGATGCCGACCTTGCCGTCCGGGCTGAACGCGGCCGGCACGGTGCCGAACGGATGCGCCTCCATGAAGGCGGCGGTCTTGTGGAGGCTGGTCCCCCGAAAACCGACCTTGCCGACGCGTGCTTCCGCCGACGCCGCGGGCTCGTCGCTCGAGAGCGGGCGGGCGTCGAAGTCCCACAGCCACGACTGTAGCTCCTTCGGTGAGGTTCCTCTCACCTCGACCTCGACGCCGCACAGACGCGCGGCGATGGTCGCTTTCCAGATGCGCGGATTCGGCAGGTAGGAGAAAATCCGCAGCTGGCTCATGATCTCACCAGGTCTCGCGAAACGGCCTGAGCTCGACGTTGAACGACCAGGCGGAGCGGTCCTGGTGCGCCACGTGCCAGACTTCCTCGGCGATCGCCGCGGGCTTGATGAAGAACTCGTCCGGGGCGTCCGGGAACATCTGCCGCGTCCACTCGAGGTCGATGACCGCGTCGATCATCACGTAGGCGACGTGCACACCCTTCGGCCCGACCTCGCGGGCGATCGATTCCGCGAGGATCCGCTGCGCCGCTTTGGTCGGTGCAAAGCCCGCGAAGGCGGCCTTCCCGCGGACCGCCGAGGTGTTGCCGGTGGTGACGATGGCACCCTCTCCCGCCGTGACCATCGCCGGAGCGAGCCGTCGGGCAAGATGCAGCAGCGCCATCGTGTTGACCTGGAAGTTTCGGTTCAGCACCTCGGGATCGATCTCGAGGAAATTCCCGAACGCACCGCCCACGGCGTTGTGGACCAGGACTCTCGGCGTGCCGAGGTCGGCGCGAATCGCCCCGAGGGCCCGATCGAGCGCAGCCTCATCGGTGACGTCGCACGGATACGGGCGCGAGCGCTCGATCTCCCGCTCGAGCGAGGCGAGCCGGTCGCGGTTCCGCGCGAGCATCGCGACGGCGTACCCGCCGCGCGAGAAGCGCCGGACGATCGCTGCCCCCGTACCGGGGCCGACCCCGGTGACGACCGCAACCGGGTTCGTCATGCCCACTCCTCGCGGCGCGCCGTCTTGTCGCCGCCTGGGCGACGGGCTACGCTATGGATTACGGTCGTCATGAATCAGGTTCATGACCCGTCGCCCCCCGCCAAGTCAAGGGGGGATCGGAACGAGCGAGGAGCCACGGATGCGGGTCTCGAAGGAGCAGGCGGCGCGGAATCGGAAACAGATCCTGACCGCGGCCGCGCGCCTGTTCCGGGAGAACGGCATCCGCGCCACCGGCGTCGACTCGATAAGCCAAGGGGCCGGTCTGACCCATGGCGCCTTCTACAGTCAGTTCGAATCCAAGGAGGCGCTCGCGGCCGAGGCGATCCGCCTCGCCCTGGCCCGGTCGAAGCACGTCTGGCAGCGCGCGGCCGAGCGCAAGCGAGGAAGCGAGGCGTTCCGGAGCATCGTCGCGGGATACCTGTCGCCGGAGCATCGCGACTCACCCGGTCGAGGCTGTGTCGTGGCGGCGCTCGGGCCGAGCATCGCCCGTCAGCCTCGAAGGGTTCGAGCAGCCTTCACCACGGAGTTGAAGGACGCCGTGGACTTCCTGGCTCGGCTGGTGCCCGGCGCCGACCCTTCGCGCCGTCGCGAAGACGCCATCGCGGCGTTTGCTTGCATGACCGGCGCCCTGATCCTGGCGCGGGCGGTCGACGACAAGCGGTTCTCGGGCCAGATCCTCGAGGCCGCGGCCGAGCGGATCATCCGAGGAGGACGTCGTGGGAAATAGGAATGCCACCGCCGCGGTGATCGGCGCCGGCGATTACATCGGCGCCGCGATCGCCAGGAAGTTCGCGGCCGAGGGCTTCACGATCTTCGCCGGACGCCGGCACGGCGACAAGCTCGCCCCGCTGGTCGCTGAAATCGAGGCGCGGGGCGGGCAGATCGTCGCCCGATCGCTGGACGCACGGAAGGAAGAGGAACTGACCGCCTTCCTCCAGGACGCCGACCGGCGAGCGCCGCTGGAGGTCTGCATCTTCAACGTCGGGGCGAACGTCAACTTCTCCCTGCTCGAGACCACCGAGCGCGTCTTCCGCAAGGTCTGGGAGATGGCGTGCTATTCAGGCTTCCTGGCCGGCCGAGAAGCGGCCCGCCTCATGATGCCGCGTGGGCGCGGATGCATCTTCTTCACGGGCGCCACCGCGAGCCTTCGCGGGGGCATCGGGTACGCGGCCTTCGCCAGCGCGAAATTCGGCCTGCGAGCGCTCGCGCAGAGCGCCGCCCGGGAGCTCGGACCGAAGAACATTCACGTCGCTCACCTCATCATCGATGCCGGCGTCGACACCGCCTGGGTCCGCGAGCGGATCCGGGAAAGCGGGGGGGAAGCGGCGCTCCACGGTCTCGCTCCCGGCCGGCTCATGCGGCCCGACGCCGTGGCGGATGCGTACTGGCACCTCTACCAACAGCCCGCCGACGCCTGGACCTTCGAGCTCGAGATCCGTCCCGCCGGCGAGAAATGGTGACCGATGGTCAAGGTGGAATTTCATTTCGACTTCGGCAGCCCCAACGCCTACCTGAGCCACCTGGTGATTCCCGAGATCGAGCGACGCACTGGGGTCGAGTTCGAGTACGTGCCGATCCTGCTCGGCGGCGTCTTCAAGCTCACCAACAACCGCTCGCCGGCGGAAAGCCTGGCAGGGATCAAGAACAAGCCCGAATACGAGCGGCTCGAGATGAGCCGCTTCATCCGCCGGCATCGGATCACCCGCTTTCAGCCGAACCCGTTCTTCCCGGTGAACACCTTGACGCTGATGCGCGGCGCCATCGCCGCTCGATCGCTCGGCCTATTCGACCGGTACGTCGACGCGATGTTTCGGCACATGTGGGCCGATCCGAAGAAGATGGACGACCCGCGGGTGTTCCGCGCGGCGCTCGAGGAATCAGGGCTGGATGGCGAGCAATTCTTCGAGCTGGTCCAGACCCGCGAGATCAAGGACGAGCTCCGCGCGAACACGGAGCGTTCGGTCGAGCGCGGCACCTTCGGAGCGCCGACTTTCTTCGTCGCGGACGAGATCTTCTTCGGCAAGGATCGGCTGCGTGACGTCGAGGAGAGGATCCTCGACCTCCGCTCGGAGGGAGACGGCGGCCGTTGACCGGATCGCGCGCCGCAGCCGATACTCCCCCGCGCGTGACCGACACCCACGATCCCGGGTTCCGCGTCGAGCGGGTCGACCTGCAGGACGGCCGGGCCGCGCTGCGCTTCGGGGGGCAGCTGCGCTTCCGGCAGTGCTTCGCCTCGTGGCAGAGCGTGCGCCGCCTGGCCCGTCCCCCCGCCGCCCACCTGGCATTCGACCTGTCGGGGGTGGACACGCTGGACGGCGCCGCCACCGCGCTCCTCCTGGAGCTTCGCGACGAGGTCGTCGCCGCAGGCGGCCAGGCCGAGATCGTCGGCGCGCACGGCGGCGTCCGCGCCATGCTCGACCTCTACGGGTCGCATCCACCGAGACCGAGCCTGCACCCGCCGCCGGCCCCGATCGGCGTCCTCGACCAGATCGGCCGCGAGGCGCTCGCGACGCTGAGCGAAAGCCATGTCCTCGACTTCATCGGCGACGTGGCGGTGACCGCGGCAAAGGCCGTCCGCGCGCCGCTTTCCGTCAACTGGCGCGAGCTGCCTCGGCTCGTGGAGCGCGCCGGGGCCGACAGCCTCCCGATTGTCCTGGTGATCAACTTCCTGGTCGGCCTCGTGACGGCGTTCCAGGCCGCGGTGCAGCTCAGGCAGTTCGGGGCCAACATCTTCGTGGCCGACCTGGTGGGGCTCTCGGTGACGCGGGAGCTCGCGCCGCTCATGACGGCGATCATCGTGGCCGGCCGCTCGGGTGCGGCGTTCTCCGCCGAGCTCGGGACGATGCGGGTCTCCGAGGAGATCGATGCGCTGCGGACACTCGGCCTCGACCCGTACGGCTTCCTCGTCTTCCCGCGCGTCATCACCCTCGTGCTCGTGCTGCCCCTGCTCACGATCCTCGCGGACGTGATAAGCATCGCGGGCGGGCTCCTGGTCGCGATGCTCGGCCTCGACATCACCTTCAACGCGTACCTCCTCGAGACGCAGAAGGCGGTGGGGCTCTGGGACGTCTTCTCGGGGTGCCTGAAGACCGTGTTCTTCGGGCTGAACATCGCGCTCATCGCGTGCCAGCGCGGCCTCGCCGCGCGCGGCGGAGCCGAGGGGGTGGGCCGGGCGACGACCTCGGCGGTGGTGACGAGCCTCTTCGCCATCGTGATCGTCGACGCGCTCTTCACGGTGCTCTTCAATGCCTTCGGCCGCTGAGCCGCCCATGATCGAGGTCGAGCGGCTGACGGTCGGCTACGGGGACACGGTGGTGCTCGAGAACCTCGACTTCGCGGTGCCTCGCGGCGACGTGTTCGCCATCCTGGGCGGGAGCGGGAGCGGGAAGTCGACCTTGCTCCGCGCGCTGATCGGCCTCGAGGCGACCCTGCACGGCACGATCCGCATCGCGGGCGCACCCCCTCCGCGCGAGGGACCCCCGAGCTACGGCGTCCTCTTCCAGTCGGGGGCGCTCTTCGGCTCGATGACCCTCGCGGAGAACGTCGAGCTCGCGCTGGCGAAGTGGACGAAGCTCGACCGCAACGCGATCGACACGATCGTCCGGTCGAAGCTCCGCCTGGTTGGACTCGAGGGCTTCGAGAACCACCTCCCGGCGGAGATCTCGGGCGGCATGAAGAAACGCGCCGGGATCGCGCGCGCGCTGGCGCTCGACCCGTCGCTGCTGTTCCTCGACGAGCCATCGGCCGGCCTCGATCCGGTCACCTCCGCGGAGCTCGACGACCTCATCGCCACCCTGAATGCCAGCCTCGGCATGACGACGGTCGTCGTCACGCACGAGCTGCGGAGCATCTTCGCGATTGCCAGGCACTGCATCATGCTGGACGGCCGGACGCGCGGCATCATCGCGCGGGGAGAGCCCGCGGCCCTCCGCGACGGAAGCCCCGATCCACAGGTCCGCGCCTTCTTCAATCCTCGGCCACGGGCCGCGTGAGATGGCGACCACCGCCACCAGCCACTGGAAGCTCGGGCTGTTCGTCCTGCTCGCCGTCGGCGCGATGCTGGGCGCCCTCTTCTGGCTCGGTGCCCGAGGGTTCCGGCGCGAGTCGTTCCCGGCGATCAGCTACTTCGACGAGTCGGTACAGGGGCTCGACGTGGGCTCCCCGGTCAAGTTCCGCGGCGTGACCGTCGGCACCGTCACCGACATCACGATCGCGCCCGATCACCGTCACGTCCAGGTGAGCGCCGACATGTACGTCGACGCGCTCGTCCGCCTGGGGCTCCGGACCCGCGCGCCCAAGTCCGGCGAGGAGTTCATCCCTCCCAACCTGCGTGTCCAGCTCGCCTCGGCCGGTATCACCGGGGTCCGCTTCATCCAGACGGACTTCTTCGATCCCGAGCGCTATCCGCCCCCCAAGCTGCCGTTCGAGCCGCCGTGGAACTACGTGCCCTCGGCGCGGTCGACCTTGAAGAACGCGGAGGAGGCAGCCATCGAGATCCTGAACCAGCTGCCGGTGCTGGCAGACCGCGCAAAGGACACGCTGGCGGACGTGAAGAAGACCCTCGGGTCGATCGATCGCCTCGTGGCCGACCTGGGCGCCGAGGACGGGTCCTTCAACCAGGCGTTGCGGGAGCTTCGCGCGGCGGCGACGCGTGTCGACGGGGCGCTCGACGAAGCGAAGCTCGGCGCCACGACGGCGTCGTTTCGGGACACGGCGGCGTCCGTCGGGCAGGCGGCCGCCGGCGTGAGCGACGCGCAAGAGGAGCTTCAGGCGAGCCTGGTGGCGCTGCGAGAGGCGCTCGAGTCGGTGCGCACCCTGGCGGATTCCCTCGAGCGCGATCCGAGTGTTCTCCTGCGGGGTCCACACGGCGATGGGGCGACGCCCGCGAGAAGCCGATGAGGCGCCGCACGTGGCTCCTGGCGGGGCTCGTGGCGCTGGGAGGTTGCCTCCTTCGCACCCCGGATTCACCGCGCTTCTTCCGGCCGGGCTCGGCGACCCTCGATGCGACCGCCGAGGACGAGGTCGACCCTCCGGCCGCCGGCAGGATCGCGATTCGCCTCCGTGGGGTTCGGAGCGAACCCTTCCTGCGTGAGCGCATCGTGTGGCGCATCTCCGAGGTCGAGTACGGCCTCTACGAGCAGCGACGGTGGATCGACCTACCTGCCCACTACGTGGAACGCGCGCTCAGGACACGCCTCCGCGCGACGCCGGGGCTACGGCTGGCGAATGACCTCCGGGCGGTCGCGCTCCGCGTCGACGTGCTGGCATTCGACGACGTGCTGGCGCCGGTACACGCGGCCAACGTCGCCCTCGCCGTCGCGTTGGAGGATCCGGTGCGCGGGCGCCTCTTCGTACGGACCTTCGACGCGCGGGCCGGCATCGAGAGCGCGGACCCCGCGTCGATGGCCAAGGCGATGGGGCAGGCGCTCGACGACGCCGTCGCGCAGGTGGCCGACGCGGTGAGGCTGAGCGTGCAGGCTCACCGGCCGAGCTCCCCGCGGTGATCCGAGCGACCTTCGGGAGCTGAGATGAGATCTCTCCTTTGGCTTGCGCGTCTCTGGAGCACCGGGGGCGGCCGCGTCGGGGCGGTCCTGATCTCCAAGTTCATCCGCCCCGGCTCGGTGAACGACACGCCGTACAATCACTATTCGCTCTTGCGCAGCATCGAAGATCTCTTCCGGCTCAGCCATCTCGGGTATACCGGGCAGTCGGGGCTGGTCGCCTTCGGGAGCGACGTCTACAACTGCTACCCGCGCCGTCTGTGCCGCAGCTGAGCGCGGTGCACTCCGTTCCAGCGCGCGTGCCGTGGTCGCGGCGCTGACTCCACAATGCTGCGGGCCCCTCTGCAGCCGTAGACGCCCAAAAGGAAGGCCCCGACGAATCAGGGCCCCCTATGAAGAGCGGGCGACCGGGGTCAACCGGCGACGTCCAGCTTTCGTCGGCACGTAGAATCGCGGCTCGGGCGTGCGGGCCTGGTCGGGATCGACGCCAATCCCTGACGAGTCACACCCGGCGCGCCAGCTCGGTTTGACGTTCCGAACACAGTCGAATAATTATTCGATCATGCCGGGTGATCTGACGCATCTCGGCTACACCGGGTGTCGGGAGGCACTCCGCCGCCGGCTGGCCGAGCCCTCGCCCGGGCGCATCCAGCTCGTCACCGGGCCACGTCAGGTGGGGAAGACCACGCTTCTCCTCGAGCTGGCCGCCGAGCTGGGCGAGGGGGCCATCTACGTTGCTGCCGACGGCTCCGAGGCGGCGCTTCCCGGCTTCTGGGAGCGGCTCTGGAACCGCGCCGAAGAGACGGCCGCGTCGCGAGGCCGAACGAACGTCGTGCTGATCGACGAGGTCCAGCATCTGGCCGATTGGGCCGCGCGCCTGAAGGCCGAATGGGACCGACTCCGACGAAGGCGCCTGCCCGTCCACGTGGTGGCCACGGGCTCCTCGGCCCTCCGGCTCGCGAGCGGGTCGAAGGAGAGCCTGGCCGGACGGTTCGAGCGCCTGACGCTCGCACACTGGTCTGCCTCCGCCCTCGCGGAGACCTTCGGCCTCGCGCCCGACGACGCCGCGGAGCTGGTGGTCCGGATGGGCGCCTACCCGGGCGCGATGGAGCTCCGGAACGACATGCCACGCTGGACAGCGTACGTGCGCGACGCCATCGTCGAACCGGCCATCGGCCGCGACATCCTGGCGCTGGCCGCTGTACGTCGGCCGGCGCTACTGCGGCAGGTCTTCGCCGTCGCCGCGGCATCGCCGGCGCAGATCGTGTCACTCCAGAAGCTGCAGGGACAGCTCCAGGATCGCGGCGCGCTCGAGACCATCGCGCACTACCTTCACCTGCTCGAGGAGGCGTATGTCGTGGCCCCGCTCGAGAAGCACGCGAGCCGGCCCGTGCTGCGGCGCGCTGCGCCACCCAAGCTCGTGACGCTAAGCAATGCGCTCATCGCCGCGGTCGATCCGCGAGGCATCCCGGATGCGGCGCGCGAACCGGAGCGATTCGGCGCCTGGGTGGAGAACGCCTGCCTCGCGTTTGCATGGAACTCCGGCTACCGCGTGGCGTACTGGCGCGAGGAGCCGATGGAGGTCGACGGGGTCATCGACGGGAGCCGAGGCGCGTGGGCGATCGAGGTGAAGACAGGTCCTTTCGGCGTCGCCGACGTCCGCGGACTGCTCGAGTTCACCAGGCGTTTCCGACGGTACCAGCCTCTCTTACTCTGCGACCCTTCCAGGGTGCCGGCCGCCGCCAGGCTGGGGATACCGGCGATCAGCTGGAAGCGCTTCCTGCTCGACGGCCCCCCATGAGCGCGAGGCTCATCCGCGCTCGCCCGAGGTGAGGCTCACGCGTCTCGGCGTCGTCGGCAGAGTTCGACCTAATTCGGGCGGCGAGCCGATGATGGAGGACTCGGTCTCGCCCAGGCGTCATGCGCCGAGCGAAGCTGTCGATGAAGGCCACGTCCGTCCCGATGTGCTTCAGCTGGCGAGCGAGGAGGAATGGCCGGCGGCATTTACTATCCACCGACGTAGGCCGGCCACGGGGGTCTAAACCTCGAATCCATTCGACGGAGGTAACCATGACCTCCAGGAAAACACTCTGGGCCGGCCGGGTCATGAGCGGCTTCGCCGTTCTGTTCCTGCTCGTGGACGCCACCGTCAAGGTGCTGGAGCTGCCCCCTGCGTTGGAAGCGACCACTCAGCTCGGCTACCCGGCGAGCGTCGTCTTCGGGCTCGGGGTACTCCAGCTTGCGTGTCTCGTCGTCTACCTCGTCCCGCGCACCTCGGTCCTCGGGGCCGTGTTGTGGACTGGCTACCTGGGCGGAGCCGTCGCAACCCACGTGCGGGTCGGAAACCCGCTCTTCAGCCACGCTCTTCCCGATCTACGTCGCGACGTTCCTCTGGGCTGGGCTTTGGTTGCGCGACGAGCGGCTCCGCTGCGTCCTTCCGATGCGAACGTGAGCAGGAGGAATCCATACCGATCAAGAAGCTCAACCCGTATCTCATCTTCAACGGAACCGCCGAGAAGGCCGTCAAGCTCTACGAGAGCGCGCTCGGCGCGAAGACTGAAGGCCTCATGCGCTTCGGCGACGTTCCCGGAATGAACGTGGCCCCCGAGCACAAGAGCCGCGTCATGCACGCCCTCCTGCGCATCGGTGAAGGTGTCAAGTTCGCACAGCAGTAGCCGCGCCGGCCGCGGCCCGGCACACGTGCATGCATCGGCCGCCAGGCGTTATCCTCGGGTGGTGGCGACGAGCAGAGCCGAGCGGGTATCGATCGACGTCGCCGGCCGCCAGGTCGCGATCTCGAACCCGAGCAAGGTCTACTTCCCGGAAGCCGGGATCACCAAGCTGGAGGTCGTCCGCTACTACCTTGCCGTAGCCGAGGGCGCGTTGCGGGGGGCGGGTGACCGGCCGAACGTGCTCGTCCGCTATGCCGACGGGATCCACGGCGAGTTCTTCTACCAGAAGCGCGCGCCCGCCTCCCGGCCGGCCTGGATCGAGGTCGTCGCCCTTCGCTTCCCGTCCGGCCGGAGCGCCGAGGAGGTGGTGCCGCGCGACGCGGCGACACTCGCCTGGATGGCGAACCTCGGGTGCCTGGAGCTGCATCCGCATCCCGTACGCGCGGCAGACCTCGAGCATCCCGACGAGCTGCGGGTCGACCTCGATCCGGTCCCGGGCATCGAGTGGCCGCAGCTCCAGGCGGTGGCCCGGGTGGTCAGAGGAGCGCTGGCCGACTTCGGCCTCGTGGGCTGGCCGAAGACCTCGGGCTCGCGGGGCATCCACGTCAACGTGCGGCTCCACCCCCGCTGGTCGTTCCCGCAAGTGAGGCGCGCCGCGCTTGCGCTCGCCCGCGAGGTCGAACGGCGGGCTCCCCGCCTGGCGACCAGCAAGTGGTGGAAGGAGGAGCGGCACGGCGTCTTCCTCGACTACAACCAGAACGCCAAGGACCGCACGGTGGCGAGCGCCTACTCGGTGCGTCCCAGGCCCGACGCCCGGGTCTCGGCGCCGCTCACCTGGGACGAGCTGGACGAATGCCGGCCGGAGGACTTCACCCTGCGGACCATGCCTGGCCGTTTCGCCGCGATCGGGGACCGCCACGCGCAGATCGACGACGCGCATCCGGGATCGCTGGAACCGCTGCTGGAGCTCTCGGCGAGGCAGGAAGCCGAAGGCCTCGGCGACGCGCCGTGGCCGCCCCACTACGCCAAGCAGCCGGGCGAACCGCCGCGCGTCCAGCCGTCGCGAAGAAGGCACGGGCAGGCGGGGGGTGGCCGGCGGGTCCCGAGCAAGCCGCTGATCGAGATCGGCCGCGCGGCGAGGAAGGCGGACGCCCTGGCGGGACTCGAGCGCTGGAAGGTGCGGCACCCCGAGGCCGCCGCCCACCTCCGGCCCGCCGACGTCCTGGTCGACGCGATGCGCGGGCGCTCCTCGACCTGGACGCGCGTCCGCGTCAACCTCGAGCACGTGCCCGAGGGCCTGCGCCCGGCCGAGGAGCCGCTCGATCCCGACGACCCGCCCACAGTCCCGCGCCGCGGGGACGGCGACTTCACTTCGACGTCCGTCCGAAGATCTCGGCGAGCTCGGCGGGAGGAGTGACCTCGAGCTGATCGTAACGGCAGTCCGCCGGCCGCTTGTCGGGACGCCAGCGCATGAAGACGGCCGCATGCCGGAAGCGGGTGCCCTGCAGGTGGTCGTACTTCACCTCGCAGACGCGCTCGATCCGGAGCGGCTCCCAGGAGAGGTCCTTGCCCTGGCTCCAGCGGCTGGAAGCGCCCGGCATCCGGGTGCCTCCCTCGAGGGCGCCGGCCCACTCCCGCCACGGGTGCGACACGAGGGCGTTCGCGCGCAGCGGTCCGAGCTCCTGCGCGAGCCGCCGTCTCTCCGCCATCGTGAACGACGAGGTCACGCCCACGTGGTGGAGCGCTCCCTCGGAGTCGTAGAGCCCGAGGAGCAACGAGCCGACCAGCTCGCCCTGGCCCTGCTTGTGCCAGCGGAAGCCGCCGACGACGCAGTCGGCAGCGCGCACGTGCTTGATCTTGACCATCACACGCTTGCCCGGCGCGTAGATGCTGGACTCGTGCTTGGCGATCACCCCGTCGAGCCCGGCGCCCTCGAAGCGATGGAACCACTCATCCGCCACCGGCCTCTCGCGGGTGCAGGGCGTGAGGTGGACGGGCCCCCGGGCCCCTGCGAGCGCTCGCTCCAGCCGCGCGCGGCGGTCGGCCTGCGGCCGAGCGCGAAGATCGCGGTCGCCCTCCGCGAGGAGATCGAAGGCGACGAAGGACGCCGGCGTCTCCGCGGCGAGCTTCGCCACCCGCGAGGCGGCTGGGTGCAGGCGCAGCTGCAGCGACTCGAAGTCGAGCCCGCGCTCGCCCGCGATGACGATCTCTCCGTCGACGACGCAGCGCGTGGGAAGGCCGGCCAGGAAGGCGGCCCGGAGCTCGGGGAAGTACCGATCGAGCGGTTTCAGGTCGCGGCTCTGGAGGTAGACGCGGTCGCCGTCGCGGAACACGATGGCGCGGAACCCGTCCCACTTCGGCTCGAAGAGCCAGCCGTCGCCCTCGGGGAGCTCCGCCGCGGCCTTCGACAGCATCGGCTCGATCGGCGGCTCGATCGGGAATCCCACGCCCACGCGCCTCAGCGGGGACGCGAGCGCCGCGCCGCGATCCGCTCGTCGGCCGACGTCCAGCCGGCGTCGAAGAGGCGCCCCCGCTCGTCGAGGTCGATCACCAGCGGCGCATGGTCCGAGGGCAGTGGCTTGCCCTTGCGCGCCTCCCGGTCGATCTCCGCCCACACCGTGCGCCCCAGGACGGGCGCCGTCACCAGCAGGTGGTCGATGCGCATGCCGAAGTTCTGGTGGAAGGAGCCGGCCCGGTAGTCCCACCAGGTGTACCGGCCGGGCTCCGGGTGTTGCCGCCGGTACGCGTCGATGAGCCCCCAGCGGCAGAGCCGGGCGAAGGCCTCCCGCTCCGCGCCGGAGACGTGGGTGCCGCCGTGGCAGGCCACGGGATCCCACACGTCGGTGTCCTCGGGCGCCACGTTGAGGTCGCCGCCGAGCACGATGAGCTCGCGCGGGTCCGCCGCGTCGGCGAGCCAGCGCGACAGGCGGTCGAACCAGGCGAGCTTGGCCTCGAAGAAGGCCGAGCCGACGCTCCGCCCGTTCGGGGCATAGACGCACACCACACGGATGCCCGCGCAGACGGCCGAGATCATCCGCGCCTCGGCGAGCGGCTCGTCGTCGCCCACGTCGGGGGTCTTCGCAGGAAGCCGCGGCTCGCCGAAGTCGGTCACGACCTCCTCGATCCCGCACCGGCTGGCGATGGCGACGCCGTTCCAGCGGCCTTCGCCGTGATGCGCCAGCGCGTAGCCTGCGCTCCGGAAGGCGTCCGTGGGCACGTCGGGGTCCGCGAGCTTGGTCTCCTGCATGAGGAGGACGTCCGGCCGGGCGCGCTCGAGCCACCAGACGACCTTCTCCAGGCGCGCCTTCAGCGAGTTTACGTTCCAGGTCGCGATCCGCACCGCCCGATCTTACCTGGAACGCCAGAGAAGAGGGACCGAAGGCGGTCTGAGCGGACGAAACGTCGCGAGCGCTAGCCGCGCGCCGATTCGTCTCACGCGTCACTCCTCGAGGACCGGAATCTCGCCCGCTAGGTCGTAGCGTAGGACGGCGTCCATCTTGTTCTCGATCTGGTAGAAGCGCACGACCTTCCGTCCTGGCAGCACCTTCGCGAACTCCCCGAGATAGGTGCGCCGCACCTTCACGCGGTCGCCCTCCGCCGAGAGCCAGTCGTCGGCGAGCTTCATCGCCTTCTCGTTCGAGAGATCGTGAAAGCTCGCGGTGTACTCCTCGATGATCTTCACGGCGCGGTCTTGAACGGGTTTCAGCTCCGTCTGGTAGCGGTCATAAAGCGGCCAGAAGTTCGCTGCTTCCTCGTCGCTGAGGGTCAGATTCGCGGCGACCAGCGCCTTCTTGTTGGCGCGGATGGTGTCGCGGAGGATGTCCAGGTCCGCCTTCGCCGCCTCTCCGGCACGTCCCGGGGTCGCGGAGAGAGCGAGGATGAGAACGCTGGCGAGCAACATGCGTACGCACGACATCGGGAGTTCTCCCTTCTCGGCGCCTGGGGCGTCGATTACTTGTTGATCCGCGTGATCTTCGATCCCTGGATGCCGACGCCAGCCATGAGGCCCTTCTGGTCGAAGATGAAGGCGTAGACGTCGCTCGTGATCGTGTTGCTGGTGATCGACTTCCCGATGCCCTCGTCGACGACGACGAGGCTCGGACCAACGCCGACCTCGAACCCGTGGGTCGAGTCGAGCTGGTCGAGCGCGGAGTCCGACATGAAGAAGAGCGCGTAGCCGAACTTCTGCACGCCAGCCTGGAAGCCGTACGATGCGGCGACGGAGTTGTAGTAGGCAACCACCCGGCCGTTCTTCCGGAGAGCCCCTTCCCCGATCTGGCCGCCGAACATGAAGCCGGCCTTGACCATCGCCGGAAAGACGAGGATCCCCTTCGCCTTCTCCCCGAGAACCTTCGCGCTCGGCTGCCGTGCGTAGAGCTTGTTCAGCTGCGCGCCGGAATCGCGGCTGAGCTCGGCGGCGGACGCCGCGCGCGCGGGGCGCGCGACGGTCGAAACCAGCGCGGCCATGACCACGACGCAAGCGAGCGTCAACGATCGGATGGGTCGCATGATCGTCTCCTCTCTTCTCGCCTCGCCACCGGACGACGCCGCCGTCGCAAGAGGCGAGGCGTTAGCGAACTAGCTTTGCGACTCTGCAATGAAGGGGCCTCAATATCGCCGGGTGTCGTGGGCGTCAACGTCTGCGTGGGCGGTTCGGGTGCAGGACGCCCTCAAGTCCAGTTCGTGGGATCCGGGCTGACCGACGCCACGCCGGCCGCCAAGAGCTCGTTGCTCCGGGCGTCACGGATCTGACCCTCGATCGCGGCCGCCTCGATGAAGCGGCGTGTCTCCGGGTGAAGCGCGCCACTGGCCGGACCAGTCGCCGCACCGCCACGCGCCCGCAGCACGTCCAGGATCGGGTCGGACGCTCGGGCCTCCGTGATGCCGAGCCGGATGCGCATCACGCCGGGCCCGGGCTCCTCGACGAGTCGGAATCCCTCGCCGAGCCGCCGGCGGACCGGGCTCTCCAGACCATCGACCAACCTGAGCAGGTCCTGCTCGGGCACCGCGTCCAGGGACTTTCGCCCGCTCCGCCAGAGGGTGATTGGCTCGAGCAATACCTTGTCGTACGACGCCCAGTCGGCCTTCGGGTTCCGGGACACGAGCGCGACCTCGCCCGGGGCGCCGGCGCGAAGGAGCGAGTAGTCGTCGAGGAAGCCTGATACCTCTCGCGGGGCCGGCCCCCGGCGCGCACTACAGCCCGCGACGACGGCGAGGAAGAGGAAAGTCACAACCAGGCGCCGGCGCATGGGTCAGCCTCGCGTCTACCCCGGTCCGGGCGGCGCGGCAAGCGATTTCCCGTGGTCCAACGCGAGCCATTGCTGGTAGAGTCGGTCGCGGAGGGTTTGGACGGCATGAGGACGAGCGCGGGCGCGCTGATTCTCGGCGCCGGATTTCTTCTCGTGGGCGCTGCGGTCACGCGCGCGGCGGAGTACCCGGGCTGGGGCGACACCGGTTGGGAGTATGCGAGCAAGCGCGAGTGCTGCGCCGCTGCCATCGAGATCGCAGCGTCGTACAGCGCCACAGCCTGCACCAACTCCGGCGGCGTCCCGAGACCCTTCCGCGGGGCGACGGAACGGGGGACCTGCAGCGCGGAGTGGACCCAGGACGAGAATGGTTCCCTGCTCTACCGGTGCCGCGGTGAGGGCGTCGGTCTGGTGCCGGTGACGACGTCCGCGTGGACCGAGTCGTCCTGATCCGCGGGTCGAAACAACCGACGCCCGGGCCAGGTGCAGGAGCTGATCGACCGCATTCGTCGGCGGTCACCCTAGATGCCAGGCCGGGTCGAGGTTACCCCCGACCCGGCCGCGCGTGAGTCGGAGACGGAAGCTATTCCACGGTGATCTCGACGCGTCGGTTCCGCGCTCGGCCTTCCTTCGTCCTGTTGTCAGCGACCGGCTTGGACTTCCCCCAACCCTTCGTCGTGATCCGCGATGACGCGATCCCTTGCGCCTCCATGTAATCGGCGACGGCGTTGGCCCGCCGCTCGGACAGCCGCTGGTTGTACGCGTCCGAACCGATCGAGTCGGTGTGGCCCTCGACGAGCGCGCGGAGCTCCGCGTGCTCCTTCATCGGCCGCACGACGTCCGTATCGATCCGCTCCTTGCCCGCGGGCTTCAGCGTTGCCTTGTCGAAGTCGAAGTACGTGTCGGCCGAGAGCTCGATGTGCTTCCGCGTCGGCGGTGGAGGAGGGGGCGGCGGTGGTGGCGGCGGAGGCGGCGCTTTCTCTGTCGGATCACAGATGAGGTGGCCGAGGAGCGTCCCGATGGCCCCTCCAACGACCGCGCCCCCTCCTGCTGCCTCGCCGGTGTGCTCGGCGGAGCGGTCCTTCTCATACGCATTGACGAGCCCCCCCGCGGTGCCGGCGCCGACGGCGGCTCCGACGAGTCCGCCGGCGACCGCACAGTAACTCCATCGCCGCTCCCGCATGGCGCTACAGCCACTCAGGATGAGGACGGCGGCGAGCCCGACCGCAGTCACTTTCCGATCATGCATGCTAGGCCTCCCTGTATGCGTGATGGTCGGGGTTCGTAGCTCTGTCGCGTGAGCCAGTCAATCTCGACCAGGCGGCTTACCAGCCATCATGCATGAGAGCAGGGGACCCCGCCGCCGAACCCCCGGCGTGGCAGCCGCCCGGTCGTGAGGGGTGCGCAACGGCGAGCGGGGTACGTTCCGATGTCGATCTGATTCAGCGGTTGCAGCGCCGGTGCTTGCGTCGTCCCCCCGGACGGACGTAAGCCGAAGGTCCAATTTACGGCCATCGCGTTCCTTGGTTCAGCTCCACCCGACATGGGCGCGCGCGGTGTCCATCTGCGCGGGCGCTCGGAGCGGTGGAGCCAGACGAATGAGGAGGTCTGAGCACACATAGAACCGTCGCGCAGTACCTGGTAGCGGGGGCAGTGACGCTCGCTTTGGCGGGCAGCGGGATCGCGGCCGGCGTCTTCGTGTACCCGCAGCAGGCGACCCGCAGCGCCCACGACCGCGCCTTCGCCGCCTGCATGGAAGGCCGCGGGTACACGGTCCGATGAGGGCAGGGAGGACAGGGATGAGCGGATGGGACTTCCGGCGCCGTCAGCTTGCCGACCCACCGCGGTCGAACGGCAGCAGTGGAACGCCCACCGCGGCTGCACCGAGCCCCGCAGCGACGTTCACTGCCCCGAAGATCGGCTGGACCGCGACGAGGGCGTCGGTGAAGAGCAGGAAGAACGAGTCGTCGGCATTGCGGTGGTAGATCGTCGACGTCAGGACGTTGCTCTCGCGCAGCCGGACGCGCAGCGGGCTCTCGTGACGGTACATGTCGTCGAGGCACCAGCGGCGGTTGGACAACAGACTCGGTCACGTCCTCTCGGTACGCGCGCTCGGCGGCGCCCGGCGACGAGCGCAGCGACGAGTCGCGTGACCGGGCGTGTCTTCATGCGGTCTCGTTTCGCCGGTCGCCACGCTCGCCGTCAACGGCCGCGGCGTCCGCCCTCCTGCTGGGCACGTCGGCGCCGACGCCGCGGTCGGCCTCAGTGCGTACCGACTCGTTGCTGGACGCCCCGGCGATCCGCGTGCGAAGCCTCTCGGGCTCGAACCCGAGTGCCTCACAGATGTTGACGAAGGAGAACGCCCATCCGCAGTCGCTGGAGCCGATCCATTCCGCGGCGCGGCGTCTGAGAATGGCGCGGCGTGCGTCCAATGCGCTGCCATCGCGGAGGACGAGCTCGATGGCGTCGGTCAGCACCGCCAGCATGAGCCGTTTCTCGGGCTGAAGGGCGGCGTTTTCGCCGCGAGCCGCCCCCCCCACTGCGCCGGCGTCACCGCCTCGAAGTCCAGGGGCGGGAAGCCGCGCGGCCGTGGCGGCCGGTGCGCCCCCTCCCCATCTTCCATGCGGGCATTCACCGCCATCGCGAGGACTCTCGAGGGTGCGTGGTATGGCACCGACGACTCCGCTAGCGCGCCGACCGAGACTCGGCGTCCGCCGGCACACAGACGAGCGTCGCATTGTCACGGTCGTTCCGTGGCGCAGTCGCGACCGGCCGCGAATGCAACCCGAGCTTTCGGAGCCGGCGGGCGAGCGCCCAGCGCGTGATGCCGAGCACTCGCGCGGCGCGGCGCTGGTTGCCGCCGGCCAGCTCGAGCGCGCGGGCGATGTGACGCGACTCGAGCTCGCGCAGCGTGCAGAGCGGGCCCTCGGCATGGCTGTTCCCGTCGTTCATCATCGTCGTGTCCTCCGTCTCGACGGCCGCCGAAGTGGTCGGACGTCGGGTCGAGCGCGAAAGCACCGGCCATGCCAGCCGAAGCGCGCGCCATCGCACGGGCCGGGCCGCATGAGAGGCCGGGTCGTTTCGACACCCGGATCAGAAGGGCACGGTACCCCCCGCCCGTCCGCCGCCTCGCGCGCCGAAGGACCTGCGGCTCTACTCTTCGGGGTGCTTCGTGCGTTAGGGTGGCCCCAAGGTCGGGCCGGTGCACGGCGCCCGGCTCACAGCGGGAGAGAGAGATGAAGCTCGCGGTGAAGCTGAGCATCGCGCTCGTTCTCGGGATCGTGGTCGTCATGGCGATCTACGCGTGGGTCCAGATCTCCAACGAGGTCGTGCTGTCCGAAGCCGACGCGCACCGGGCCCAACGGAACGGCCTCGCCTGGCTCGGCGCGATCGAGTCGGTGTGGGCGCGCGAGGGCGAGGCGCGGGCGCGCGAGCTGATCGACCTCTCCGCCCGCCGGGTCGGGGCACGGGAGGGGGCCGTGCGCATCATTTCCCTCGCTCCGGACGCTCCCGACCGGCCGCACCTCTCCGGCGAGGAGGTCCGGACGCTCGAGGCCGGCGGCATCGTACGTCGCGTGATCCGTGACGCCGACGGCCAGGACTGGATACACGCCTGGGCGGATATTAGAACCGCCGCGCACCCGACCGGGCTCGCGGTCGTGGAGCCGCTGGGGCACGAGCAGACGTTCGTCCGCATGAGCCATCTCGCCATCCTCGGTGCGACGATCGCGGTCATCGCCATCTGCTCGTTGCTCGCGATCGCGCTCCAGCTGCGGCTGGTCGGCCGTCCGCTCGTGCGGCTCCGCGACAAGGCGCGACGCGCGGGCGCCGGCGACTTCTCCGGGCCGCTCCGCCTGACGCAGGACGACGAGATGGGGGAACTCGCGCGGGAGATCAACGCGATGTGCGACCGGATCGCGGACGCGAACCGCCAGGTCGCCGACGAGACCGCGGCCCACCTCGCGGCGCTC
>VBKF01000205.1 GCA_005888095.1 Deltaproteobacteria bacterium
CCGAGGTCGACGTCGGCGAGCGGCGACCAGGCCGCCGGCAGGAGCATCTTCGCCGTGACCTCCCGCCGGAGCGTCGAGACGTGTCGACGCCATTCACGAAAGTCCGCCGCGCGCGCGACGAGGTCGCCCCAGGCCGCCCAGTCGCGGACGGCGGTGAGCGACACGGCCTGGTAGCTCGCCCCCGTGCCGTGCGCGAGCTCCCAGAACCACAGGAGCCGGGCCTGCCGATGCTCCTCGATGAGCGGCCGCCAGACCGTGCGCACCGCCTCGCCGAACTCCTCCATCTTCCCCCCGGCCACCTCGTGCACCTCGTGGACGAAGATCATGCTGGCGCCATAGCGAGGTCATTGTCCGCCCCGCAAGCACCGGGCGGCGCGTTTTGGTCGGGGCGCCCGCTTTTCGGCGCTCCGCTGCTGCGCTCGCTACGTGGGGCCTTGCGTGCGGGCGCGTGGCCCGTGGCACGTCGGTTGCTCGGGTCGGGGGCATGGCTGACAGCACCCGCAGTTTGATCCGGACCCTCCGCCAGCAGCTTGGCATGACGCAGGAAGAGTTCGCCCACGAGATCGCGGTGACCGTGTCCACGGTCAACCGGTGGGAGAACGCGCACGCCGAGCCGTCGAAGCTCGCCTGGAAGGCGATCAAGGATCTCGCCCGCCAGCGAGGTCTGCCGGCGGAGGGCATGCGCACGCTCGAGTCGTTCTGAGCGCCAACCTCCGCCCGCGCGGCCGAGGCGCGGCATCCGTCCCGGTCGCGAATCAGATCGGGATCCGGATGCCCCGCCGGCCGAGCGCGACGGTGAGCGCGCTCAGCGCCGTCGTGGTGGCGAGGATCGCCGCCATGCCCGGGAAGAAGGGCAGGCGGCGCCAGCTCGGGAAGGCGATCCAGGCCGGATAGTAGACGAGGACGTACTGCAGCACCCACGCGGTGAGCGCGTTGCCGCCGACCGCGCGGAGCCAGTCCGGAAAGCGCATGCCGAGGCTCTCGGCGAGGGCCGTCCCGGCGAGCGCGGCCGCGGACACGCCGGCCGCCAGCGCGACGAAGCTGCTCGTGCCCACGACCTTGTTGAACGGGATGCCCGCGGCGTAGAAGGCGGCGGCGAGCGCGCCGGCGCCGAGCGCGAGCGCCGTCGTGTAGCGGATGAAGCGCCCGAGCTCCCGGCGCTGGCCACGCGGCAGCAGCCGGCCGACGAGCAGGCCGCCCAGGGTGAGCGGGACGAAGGCGAGGGCGGCGATCGGGCTCGCGTGCACCTCCCCGTTGAGCGCTCCGGAGAAGCAGCCGAGCAGCGCGATCGCGACCCCCATGACGCCCTCGCCGGGCGCGTCGGCCAAGAGCGTGGCGATCATGCCGCCGAGGCCGAGCGTTTGGAGAACGCCCCACCGCAGCCCGACGTGCAGTGCCCCCACGCAGTCGAGGAGCATGCCGAGGAGGATGAGGAGCGCGAACCGTCTCAGCGCGGCCAGCTTGGCCCGGTGCGGCGTGCGGCCGAGCTGGACGTGCTTGCGGAGGAAGAGCGTCAGCGAGACGCCGATCAGGAACTGGAAGACGGGGGCCGGAAAATCGAAGGGCCGCAGCAGGTCGCCGTAGTTGTGCGTGAGCGGCAGCGGCACGCGGTGCAGGAAGACGTTGACGAAGTTCGCGAACAGCATGGTGACGACGGCGAGGCCGCGGCAGGCGTCGAGGAACCCGAGCCGCGGCGGCGAGGCCGGTCTCCCGGAGTCCGCACCCGCCTGACGGCCCACCGCTCAGGGGCTCGCGTGTCGCTCAGAGGCCATGGCGGGCGAGAAACGGTCGCACCGCGGCCACGAAGCCGATCGGGTTGTCGCCCATCACCGAGTGGCCGGCGCCCGACACCTCGGCCACCGCGCAGCCGGGCAGCTCGCGGCGAAACCGCTCGGCGGTCTCGGCGGCGAGGATCGGACTCTCGGCGCCGCGGACGAGGAGCGTGGGGGCGCGAATGCGGCGCACCTCCTCCCAGAGGGCCTCGAGCTCCAGGTCGGCCGCGCCGAAGACCGCCGGGTCGAACTTGTAGGTCCAGCGCCCGTCGGGCGTCTGGCGGAGCGCATGGCGCAGCCGCTCGCGGATGTTCTCGAGCGTGCGCCGCGGGTTGAAGGCGTGGGCGGCGGCGACCGCCTCCTCGAAGGAGTCGAAGTCGCGCCGCGTGAGCTGGCGGGCGATCGCGTCGCGCCCGGCGCGCTCGACCGTGGGCGCGACGTCGACCACCACGAGCCCGCGCGCCCGCTCGGGGTGCGACGCGGCGAAAGCGATGGCGTTGAGCCCGCCCATGCTGAGCCCGATCAGCGTCGCGTCCGGCCAGCCGCGGTCCTCGAGAAAGCCGCGGATGTCGGCCACGAAGTCGGCGCGCCGATAGACGCCGCCGGGCGCCCGGTCGCTGTCCCCGTGTCCCCGCTGCTCGAGCGCCGCCACGTGGTGGTCGGCGGCCAGCTCGGGTGCCACCTCGTCCCAGCTGTGCGCCGTCTGCGCGCCGCCGTGGAGCAGGAGGAGAGGCGGCCGGCCGGCAGTCCCCCAGTCGAGGAAGTGGAAGCGGAGGCCGCCGAGGACCGCCGTCCCGTCGCGTGCGGGCGCCATGCCCCCTTGGCTAGCCGGTCGGGCAGGGTCTGTCTAGATCAGCGAGGGGCTCCGCCCCTCGCCCCGGCGGGCGGAGCCCGCCGGGTCCTCACTCCCCGCTCGCTCCGCTCGGCCGCGCGCGCGGCGCGCGCGGAGATTCCATCTTGACTAGCTCACGGGCATCTGGATCGCATCCGTCCGGAAGAGGGCCAGGATGTGCCGGCGGAGGGCATCCTCGACGGACGGGCGGTCGCGGATCTCGCGCACGCGGACGCTGAGGGTTAGCTCGAGGCCCTTGCCGCCGAAGCCGGGGATGAGACGGACCGCGGGCGGCGGGCGATCCAGAAGCCCGTCCCGCTCCGCCCGCGCCCGGCGCGCCGCCTCGAGCAGGAGGCGCTCCACCCGTTCGAGGTCGGCGTCGTACGGCACCGTGACCCGTACGTCGACCGAGACCTCGGGGTCGGGCAGGCTGTAGTTGGTGACCACCGCCTTCGAGAGACGCTCGTTCGGCAGCACCACCGTGTTGTTGGCGAGCGTCTGCAAGCGCGTCGAGCGCCACCCGATGTGCATCACCGTGCCCTCGTCGCCGGTGTCGAGCCGCACGTAGTCGCCCAGCCGGACCGGACGGTCCGCCTGGAGGTAGAGGCCCGCGAAGAAGTTGCCGAGCGTGTCCTGCAGGGCGAGCGCGACGGCGAGGCTCCCGATGCCGAGCGTGGTCACGAGCGCGGTCAGGTGGATGCCGAGGTTGTCGAGGAGCAACGCGCCGAAGACGACGGCGAACGTGGCGCGCGCCATCGTCATCATCTGCGTGCCGACCCGCTGGCCGGCCTCGCTGCGCGCCGTGAGCCGGGCGAGGAGCGCGAGGCTCAGCTGCGCGATCAGATAGAGGGTGAGGGTCAGGTTCGCGACGCCCAGGATCCGCCCGAGCACGGCCCGCAGGTTGCGCGGGAGGTCGAGTGAGCCGAGGGTCGCGTGCAGCGCGCCGATGAGGAGCACGGGGAGGACGAAGCGGCGAACGCGGAGCACGTGCGCACCGTCGGGCCCGAGACCACGGCGGCGGGCCCAGGTCCCGAGCGCTCGCTCGACCCACGTGGCGGCGATGACCGAGCCCGCGATCACCGCGAGCACGGCGGCGCCGAGCTTGAGCAGCACAGGCCACGCAAGGGTCACGCCGAGGATCTCGACCATGGGCGCGGCATTCTAGCAGGGCGCGCTCGATTGACGCACGGCCGCCCCGCGGCTATCGCTCAGCCCCGTGATCCCCGTCGGCGAGGCGCTCGCCCGCGTCCTCGAGGCCACTCCCGTGCTCGGCGCGGAGCGGACGGCGATCCTCGCCGCGCTCGGCCGCGTGGCGGCCGCGGACGTCGTCTCCCGCCGCATCGTACCCGCGGCGCCGTACTCCGCGATGGACGGCTACGCCGTCCGCCATACCGACGTCTCCGCCGCGCCGGCGCAGCTGCGGATCGTGGCGGTCGAGCCGGCGGGCACGGTCGTCACCACGGCGGTCGAGCGCGGCACGGCGGTGAAGCTCTTCACCGGCTCGGTGATCCCGCCCGGCGCCGACGCCGTCGTCCGCATCGAGGACTGCGAGGAGGACGGCGACCGCCTCCTCGTGCGGGCGCCGGTGCCGCTCGGCGCCAACATCCGCGCCGCGGGCGAGGACGTCGAGCCCGGGCAGGTGGTGCTCGCCCGCGGCACGGTCGTGGGTCCCGCCGACGTCGGCGTCCTCGCGTCGGTCGGCCGCTCGAGCGTGCTCGTCCACCAGCGGCCGCGCGTGGCGATCCTCTCGACGGGCAGCGAGCTGGTCGAGGTGGACGACGTGCCCGGACCGGGGCAGGTGGTGAACTCCAACGCCTACGGGCTGGCGGCGGCGGTGCGGGAGGCGGGCGGGGAGCCCGTCGTGCTGCCGATCGCGCCGGACCGCCTGGACGAGATCCGTGCGAGCGTTGCCCAGGCGGCGCGTGCCGACGTGGTGGTGTCGACCGGCGGCGTGTCGGTCGGCGACCTCGACTTCGTCAAGGATGCGCTCGAGGCGGCGAGCTTCGAGCGGCTCTTCTGGCGCGTGGCGCAGAAGCCCGGCAAGCCCCTCCTTTTCGGCCGCCTCGCGGAGCGCCCCTTCTTCGGCCTGCCCGGCAATCCGGTCTCCGCGCTCGTCTGCTTCGCGCTCTACGTGCGGCCCGCGCTCCGCCGCCTCCAGGGCCACCGCCGCGTCCACCTGCCCGTCGTGCGGGCGCGCCTCGCGGCGCCGGTGAGAAAGACGCGGGGCCTCACCGAGTTCGTGCGCGTGTCGCTGAGCGACGGGCCGGACGGTGCGATCGCGACGGCGGCACGGTCGCAGAGCTCCGGCGCGCTCAGCGCGCTCGGAGGCGGTGCGGGGCTGCTCGTCGGCGCGGCCGAGCTGGCCGAGCTGCCCGCCGGCGCGTCGTATCCCGTGGTCGTCGCCGAGTCCGCTCTGGCGCGCGAGACGCCGCCGTTCTGACGGCCCGCGGGGGTTCCTTGACGGGCCCGGCCGCGGCGATGCTATGGTCGCCAGCCATGCATACCTACGGCACCAGCGGCCCCTGCGATCCCGAGTAGACGCGGCCGTGACGGAGCCTCGGCGGGCCGAGGGTGACGGCCTGCGGGTCGCGCTCTCGCCCTACCTCTTCCGCGGCATGCTGGTCGGGATGGGGGCGGTGGCGGTCGGCCTGGACCGGCTGACCGGCGATCGCGAGCTCACCTGGCGCTTCGCCAAGGCGCGTGCACGCACGCTCGCGTGGATGCTCGGCGTGCGCGTGCAGGTGCGCGGCCTCGAGCACCTGGCGGCCGGCGGACCCTTCGTCTTCACGCCGAACCATCAGAGCCACCTCGATATCCTCGTCCTGCTCGGCTACCTGCCCGGCCGCACGCGCTTCGCCGCCAAGCGGGAGCTGTGGCGCCATCCCGTGGTCGCCGCCGTGCTCGACACGCTCGGCATGATCCCGATCGAGCGCGACCGGCCCGAGCGGGCGGTCGACGCGCTCAACCGGGCCGGCCGGGACGAGTCGATCGTCATCTTCCCCGAGGGGCGGCGCAGCCCGGACGGCAGGCTCGGCGAGTTCAGGAAGGGAGCCTTCGTGCTCGCCATCCAGGCGGGGCTGCCCGTCGTGCCCGTCGTCTGCCGCGGCACGCGCCGGCTCATGCCACGCGGGAGCCGTCTCGCGGTCGTGCCGGGCGACGTGGAGATCGTGATCGCTCCGCCCATCCCCACGGCTGGCCTCGACTACACGGATCGGGAGGCGCTGGCGGCACGGGTTCGGGCCGCCATTGAAGAACATCACCTGGGGTGGTAGCGGGGAGACCCCGGATGAGCCTTGACCCAAAGCGGGCGCAGAGCTGCCTGCACTGTGCCCTCGCGCGGGCGATCCGGCGGGAGTCGGCACCGCTCGCCGCGCGCGGTCTCTCGGTGAACCTCGGACGCGCCGAGCCGGTCTGGCTTCCGTCCCCCGGCGCCCATCTCTATCGCGCCCTCCGGCGGCTGCTGCGGGAGGCGGGGAGCCAGGCGCAGGGACCCTCGCTCAAGCTCACGGTCATCGACCTCACGGGCAAGAGCCACGTGGAGGTGACGGCGACCATCCCGGTCGGCCGCGGCTCGCGTGTGCTCGCCTGCGCCTTCCCGCGCCATGCGCCCGGCAGCCTCGGCGGCGGCTTCGCCGAGGCGCTCGACCTCTCGTGATCGGGGTCTCGCTGCGCGGCCTGCGGCGCTGATGCGGGCCGCCTTCTGCCGCGCGCCGGGCACGCTGATCGTCGAGGACGTACCGTGTCCGACGCCCGGCGCGGGTGAGGTCGTCGTGCGCGTGCGCCACTGCGGCATCTGCGGCTCGGACCTGCACTGGTACCACGGGCAGATGGTGCTGCCCGTCGGCTGTCCGGGCCACGAGATCTCGGGCGAGGTGGCGGACGTCGGCGCGGGCGTGACGAGCCTCAAGGCCGGCGACGCGGTGGCGCTCGAGGGCATCGCCTCCTGCGGGAGCTGTCGGTACTGCCTCGCTGGCGACTACCAGCGCTGCCCGGCCGTCGGCGTCGTCGGGATGACGATCCCGGGCGGCTTCGCGGACTACGTCAAGATGCCCGCGCGTCACTGCTTCCGGGTGCCGGCGGGCGTCGACTTCGCGACCGCGGCGCTCGCCGAGCCGCTCGGCGTCGCGGTGCACGCCGTGCGACTCGCCGGCCTCGGGATCGGCGAGCGCGTGCTGGTGCTCGGCGCGGGTACGATCGGCCTCATGGCGGTCGTCGCGGCGCGCGCGGGCGGCGCGGGCGAGGTCATCGTCGTCGCCCGCCGGCCGCAGCAGCGTGCGGCGGCGCTCGCGCTCGGTGCCGACCGCGTGGCCGGTGACCGCGAGGCGGACGGTCTCCTCGGCGACGCGCTGGAGGCGCCGATCGACCTCGTCATCGAGACCGTCGGCGGCGAGGCCGACACGCTCGACACCGCCGTCGCGGCCGCGCGTCCGGGCGGCACCATCTGTCTGCTCGGTGCGTTCACCCGCTCGCCCGCCTTCCCGGCGCTTTTCGTCCTCGCCAAGGAGCTCCGGGTGATCGGCTCCTTCGTCTATGGTCGCGCCGGCGCGCGCGCGGACTTCGACGTGGTGCTCGACCTGCTCCGCCGGCAAGGAGCGGAGCTCGCGCGCCGGCTGGTCACGCACCGCTTCCCGCTCGAGTCGATCGGCGAAGCCTTCCGGACGGCGGGCGACAAGACGACGGGTTCGATCAAGGTGACGATCGCGGCGTAGCGCCGATGATCCCGCTCGAGCGGCTCACGCACGTCGGCCTCTGCGTCTCGGATCTCGAGCGCTCGCTCCGCTTCTACCGTGACCTGCTCGGGTTCCGTTCCGTCAAGGAGATCGAGGTCGAGGGCGAGCCCGCCGACACGCTGCTCGGGCTCCGCGACGTGAAGCTGCGGGCGGCGTACCTCGAGCGCGACGGGGTGACGCTCGAGCTCCTCCGCTTCGCGCGCCCGCCCGCGCCCCCGCCGCGCCGGCGCACGCTGCACGAGCACGGCCTCACGCACCTCTCGTTTCGCGTCGCCGATCTCGACGCCACGCTGGCCGCGGTGCGCGCCGCCGGCGAACGCGTGCTCGACGAGACGCTCATCCGGGTGCCGGCGTCGGGCGCCGCGGCGTGCTTCGTGACGGATCCCGACGGTCAGCTGATCGAGCTCGTCCAGTCGCGCGAGGGGGCGCCCCGGGCCGCCTGACGCGCCGCTCAGCGCACCAGGCGGCGCGGCCGGCCGCCGGACGCGTCGGCCCCGGCCTCGTCGGCCATGCGCAGGAGCCACGACCCGAGGAGGCGGGCGCGCGCCGCGCCGAGGATGACGCCGCCGGCGTTGCCGCCGCCCGGACCGAACAGCGTGAGCGCCACCCGCGCCGTCTCCCGGAAGGGAGTGGCGCGCAACGCGGCGCCGCCGGCGAGAGGCAGGTTCAAGGCATCCGACTCATGCAGGGTGATGATCTTGGCCATGATCTCCCCCGGAAAGAGGGGCTCAGATTTGCACCACGGCTTCGCGCCGTGTCAAGGGAAAAGTGGATGTGGGGCATGAGCCGGTACCAGTGGCTGGTCTTCTTTGCGGCCTGGCTCGGCTGGGGCTTCGACGTCTTCGACGGGCTGCTTTTCAACTTCGTGGCGCCGGTATGCGTGCCGAGCCTGCTCGGCGTCGTGCCGGGCGAGCCCGGAGGCGCCGCCCGGGTGACCGCCGCGACGGGCGCCATCACCGCGAGCCTGCTGGTCGGCTGGGCGACCGGGGGCGTCCTGTTCGGCTTCGTGACCGACCGGCTCGGCCGCTCGCGCACGCTGCTCGTCACCATGCTGACGTATGCGGGCGCCACGGCCGCCTGCGCGCTCGCGCCCGACGTGTGGACGCTCACCCTCCTGCGCTTCGTCGCGAGCCTCGGCATCGGCGGAGCTTTTACCTTCCGGAGCTCTTCCCGACGCGGTTGCGCGGCACGGGCGCGGGCTTCTGCTTCAACACGGGGCGCTACCTGGCCGCGGCCGGCCCCTACCTGGTTGGCCGGGCGCTCGGCAGCGCGCCTACGCCGATGGACGCGATCCGCTGGGTGGCGCTGCTGCCTCTCGGCGCGCTCGTCCTCGTCCCGCTCATCGTCGAGACGCACCCGCGGCGGGCGGCGTAGAAACGCGCTGCAGCGGGCAGCGCCCGCCCGTCAGCGCGGCAGCCCGAGCAGGCGCTGCGCGATGATGTTCGCCTGCACCTCCGACGTGCCGCCGGCGATCGACGCGACGCGCGACCAGAGCCACGCCTGCTGCCAGCGCCCCTCGGCCAGCTGCGCGTGCGGCCCCTCGAGCGCGAGGCCGAGCTCGTGGAGGCGCTGCGTCAGCTCGGCCCAGAAGAGCTTCACGAGCGACGACTCGGGACCCGGCTCCTCGCCGCGCTCGAGGCGCGTCAGCGTGCGGCAGTTCATGAGCCGCATGATCTCGACGTCGATCCAGCGCCGGGCGATCTCCTGGCGGACGACGGGGTCCGCGGCGCGCTTGCTGCCGCGTGCGAGCGCGATCACGTCCTCGACGGCGATCCGCTGCAGCACCTGCTCCTTGAACGCGAAGCCCGTGCCGCGCTCGTGCGCGAGCGTCGTCATGGCGATCTCCCAGCCCTGGTTCACCGCGCCGACCACCTGCTCGCGCGGCACGCGCACCCCGTCGAGGAACACCTCGCTGAACTCGGTCGAGCCCGTCGCCTGCCGGAGCGGGCGGACCCTGATGCCCGGGCTCCGCATGTCGAGGAGGAAGTAGGTGATGCCGCGGTGCTTCGGGAGCGAGGGATCCGTGCGCGCGAGCAGGATCGCCCGGTCGGAGAACGCCGCGTAGCTCGTCCACACCTTCTGCCCGGTGACGGCGAAGCCGTCGCCGGCCGGCTCGGCGCGCGTGCGGAGGGCGGCGAGGTCGCTGCCGGCGCCGGGCTCGCTGAAGAGCTGGCACCAGATCTCGTCGGCCGAGAGGATATTCGGCAGGTAGCGCCGCTTCTGCGCCTCGTTGCCGTGCACGATGAGCGTCGGACCGGTGTTGTTGACGCCGACGCGGTTCAGCAGCTGCGGGGCGCGGGCGCGGGCCAGCTCCTCGTTGAGGATCGCCTGGGCCGTCGGCCGGGCGCCGCGGCCGCCGTACTCGCGCGGCCAGAGGAGCCCGACGTAGCCGGCGGCGTGGAGCCGCCGCTGCCAGTCGCGCAGGAAGGCGAACTCCTCGGCGAGCGACGCCTCGTCGTGCGGGATGCGCTCGGCGCGCGCGGGCGGGTTGGCGGCGAGCCAGGCGCGGATCTCCCGCCGGAACTCCTCGTCAGCGGGCGCGTAGGAGAAGTCCATCGACCGCCCGTCCGTCTACCAGCATTCGACGCCCGCCTGAAGCATTCCCTTGACCCGGCGAGCGATGGTACACCGCTCCCATGACATCGCGTCCGGTTCGCCCACGTCTCGCGCCGCTCCCCCGTGAAGCCTGGTCGGAAGAGGTGCGCACCATGATCGAGCGCACGCCCGGCGGGGCGACGGAGCCGCTCAACATCTTCACCACGCTGGTGCGCCACCCGACGCTCGTCCGGCGCTGGCTGCCCTTCGGGACGATGCTGCTGACCGGCGAGCTGCCCCCGCGCGACCGCGAGCTGCTCATCCTGCGCACGGCGTGGAACTGCCGGTCGGAGTACGAGTGGGGCCAGCACGTGCGCATCGGCCTCGCCGCCGGCCTCGCCCAGGAAGAGATCGACCGGGTGCCTGCCGGGCCGGCTGCGCCGGGGTGGTCGCCGTTCGACGCCGCGCTGCTCCGCGCCGCCGACGAGCTGCACGCGGACGCGTGCGTCTCGGACGCGACCTGGGCCGTGCTCGCCGGCCGTTACGCCGAGCCGCAGCTGATCGAGGTGCCGATGCTCGTCGGCCAGTACCACATGGTGGGCTTCACGCTGAACTCGCTCGGGGTTCAGCGGGAGCCGGGCGTGCCGGGGCTTCCACTCCGAGGGTCTTGAGCTCGGGCAGCACCTCGCGTGCGAAGAGCCGCATGCTCCGCTCGGCCTCGTCGACGGGCATGCCGGCGTACCTGAAGCAGGCGACGAAGGTGTCGCAGCCGACGCGCTCCCGGATGCCCGCGACCTTGGCGTAGCACTGCTCGGGCGTGCCCCACACCTGGAGGCTCAGGAAAAACTCGCTGAGCGCATCCGTGCCGTGCTCGGCGGCGATCTCGGACATCCGCCCGTAGTACTCGTAGCCCTTGGTGTGCTTCAGGTGGTCCTTGGCGAGCTCGTAGTGCCGGAGGACCGAGTCCCAGTAGCCGCCGATGTAGCGCACCGCCATCTCGCGCGCGCGGCCAGCGTCGGGGTCGCAGAAGGTCCAGCCGGCGCACACGGTCGGCAGCGGGTCGGTGCCGTTCACCTCGCGGTAGGCGGCGCGGTACTGCGCGAGCTCATCGCGGACGACGTCCCACGGCTTCTGCGGGATGATCAGGATGCCGACGCCGAGCTCGGCCATGATGCGCATGGATTCGGGCGACACGGCGGCCGCGTAGGTGCGGCCCTTGAAGGTCCGGCTGGGCCGCGGGCGGATCGCCTTCCGCGGCTGCTTCACGAACGTGCCGTTGTACTCGCAGTACCCCTGCTCGAGGCCGCGCAGGATCATCTCCGCGCTCTCGATGAAGCGCCCCCGCGACTCCTCCATCGGCACGCGGAAGCCCTCGAACTCGACCCGCCCGAGGCCGCGCCCGATGCCGAAGACGAGACGGCCTCCGCTCATCGTGTCGAGCATGGAGACCTGCTCCGCGACGCGCACCGGATCGTGCCAGGGGAGCACGACGACCATCGAGCCGAGCTGGACGCGCCGCGTCCGCCCCGCCATGTAGGTGAGGAACTCGAGGACGTCCGGGCACATCGTGTAGTCGGTGAAGTGGTGCTCGACGCCCCAGATCGAGTCGAAGCCGAGCGGCTCGGCGAGGTCGGCAAGGCGGAGCTCGTCGGCGTAGACCGCGTGGTCGGACTGCCCATCGTGCGGGTTCTGGAAGACCACCGTCATTCCCACTCGCATGATCGTCGCCTCCTAATGCCGTTGCTGGCTCGCCAGCTGGTACATCGCGCCGAAGAGCGCCGTCACGTCGATCGGCGCGTCGAACGCCTCGCCCCGGAGCTCGCGGTAGGCCCGCTCCACCTGGAACACGATCCGCTCGGGCTCCGTCCAGCCGGCGTAAGGCCCGAGGTCGATGCGTTTCGCCGCCTCCAGCGCGGAGAGTCCTTCTTCGAAGCAGCGCTTCGACTCGGCCCGCACGTACTGGAGATATGCCTTCATCTCCTTGGGGCCCTCGACGCCGCAGAGCGGGCCGTGCCCCGGCACGATGACCGCGGGCTCGAGCGCCACGATGCGGTCGAGCGCCGCGATCCAGCGGTCGAAGGTGCCCTCCCAGCCGACCGGCGTGCACAGGCGGAAGAGGATGTCGCCGGTGAAAACGACGCGCTCGGCGGGGAGATGGACGATGAGGTCGCCCGAGGTGTGCGCCGGCCCCACGTACACGAGCCGCGCCTCGATGCCGTCGAGGGAGAGCGACAGGCGCTCGTCGACGAGCGTCGTCGGCGGGCGGAGCTCGATGCCCGAGAAGTCCCAGTCGGCGAGGCGCCGAGCGAAGGCGGCGAGCACGGGGTCGCTGCTGCCGCCGCCGTTGCGGAGGGTCTGCATGAACTCGGGCCGCTCCTTGCCGAACTCCGCCGCGCAGAGCCGATGCCCGATGACCTCGGCGTCGGGGAAGAGCTGGTTCCCCCAGCAGTGGTCGCCGTTGCGGTGGGTGTTGACGACCCGCCGGGCGGGCCCCTTCCAGACGCGGGCGTAGGTGTCGATCAGCTGCCGGGTGTGGGGCAGGTCCCAGAAGGTGTCGACGACGAGCCCGCCGCCGCGGTTGACCAGACCCGAGTTGCTGGTGCCGAGGCCGCGATCGGGCTGGAGGCACGCATAGACGTCTCGCGCGAGCTCGCGGAGCTCCATGCCACTACGGGCGTAACATCCCGCCGCCCAGGCGGGCAACTACCCTCTGGGGCTGTGTCCGGGGGCACGGGACCCGATGTTCGCCGCGCGTCACGCCTCCCGCGTACGCTCATTCGCTCGGGTGTCGGTTGGGCGCGCGCGGGCGGCCGCCCGCGGGTCGGGACGGCGACGCACCCGGTGACCGCTCCCCTCACTCGAGGACACACGATGCGTTGTGGATCCTCGAATTAACGTATATACAAGCGCGTGTTTACCTGGGATGCCAACAAGGCGATCCTCAACTTCGAGAAGCACGGCGTCCCCTTCGAGGAGGCAGCAACCGTCTTCGGTGATCCCGATGGCCTCGATTGGGAAGACGTCGGGCACTCTCAACGCGAAGCACGGCGCAAGCGATTAGGCAGGTCCGGAAACGGAAGAGTCTTGCTCGTGGTCTACACCATCAGGAGGTCGAGGCATGGCAAGGAAGCGATCCGGATCATCAACGCCCGTCAAGCGAGCCGCAAGGAGCGCAAGGCATATGCCGGACGGCCAGATTGACTTTTCGGACGTGCCCGAGTCCACGGACGAGGAGCTGAGTCGAGCGAGGCGCGTCGGGCGCCCGAGGACGGGGCGCACGAAGCAGCTCATCGCGATTCGGCTCGACCCCGGGCTTCTTGCGAAGCTGCGGAGGCTGGCCCGCAAGCAGGGCAAGCCGTACCAGACCTTCATTCATGAACTCCTCGACAAGGCGACGAAGCGGGTGGCGTAGCCGGACGCTCCTTTGGACCGGCGGAGCGCGAGGCGCCTAGTGAAGCTGACGACGAGCTTGCCGAGGCTCGCCCGACCTCGGTAAGGTGCGGCATCCTCGGCGAAGGAGGCCCGGCGATGGCCAAGCGAGACGTGTGCGTGATCGGCGTCGGCATGACGAAGTTCGAGCGCTGCGAGCGGGACTTCACCGACCTCGTGCGCGAGGCAGTGAGCGGCGCGCTCGGGATGTCGGGTGTGGCGCCCGACCAGCTCGAGCAGGCCTTCGCCGGCTACGTGAACGGCATGAGCACGCAGGGCCAGCGCGCGCTCTACTCGATGGGGATCGGCGGGCTCCCCGTCTACAACGTGCACAACTACTGCTCGACCGGGTCGACGGCGCTCCACCTGGGCTACCAGGCGATCGCCTCGGGCATGAACGAGTGCGTGATCGCCTTCGGCTTCGAGAAGATGGAGAAGGGCCCGCTCGAGAAGCAGCTCGCGGGCCTGAAGGAGACGATCGGCGCCGCGCCCGACGCCGACAAGAAGCCGCCCATCGCGGCCGTCATGTTCGGCGACGGCGGCCGCCAGCACATGGAGCTCTACGGGACGACCAGGGAGCAGTTCGCCAAGGTGAGCGTCAAGAACCACCGCCACTCGGTCAACAACCCGCGCTCCCAGTACCGGGAGGCCTGCTCGCTCGAGGAGGTGCTCGCGGCGCGCATGGTCTACGACCCGCTCACGATCCTCCAGTGCTGCCCGACGTCCGACGGGGCCGGCGCGGCGATCCTCTGCTCGGAGGAGTTCGCGCGCAAGCAGGGCGTGTCGCGGCCGGTCAAGATCGTCGCCCAGGCGATGGCGACCGACAAGATGGAGGACTTCGCGATGGGCCCGCTCGGCATGATCGGTGTCGGCATGTCGCGCCGCGCGGCGAAGGCGGTGTACGAGCAGGCCGGGCTCGGTCCCGAGGATGCGCAGGTCATCGAGCTGCACGACTGCTTCAGCACGAACGAGCTCGTGACCTACGAGTCGCTCGGTCTGTGCGGGGAAGGGGAGGGCGGGCGCCTGATCGACGAGGATCAGGTGACGTACGGCGGCAAGTGGGTGGTGAATCCGTCGGGCGGGCTCCTCTCGAAGGGCCATCCGCTCGGAGCGACGGGCCTCGCGCAGTGCGCGGAGCTGGTGTGGCAACTCACCGGCAAGGCGGAGAAGCGGCAGGTTGAGGGCGCACGCATCGGGCTCCAGCACAACGTGGGACTTGGCGGGGCCTGCGTCGTCACGATGTACAAGAGGGACTGAGCCCTGCCACACGAATGACCTCATCCCTTGCGTCGCGGTCGCAGGCGTGGCCGAGCCTTCCCCTGGAAGCTTGGAGTGACACGTGTGCAACCCTGCACATGTGGACCCAGATCGTCGGCAAGATTCGCCTCGCGCAGAGTCCCTGGATGAATCACTCCTGGCACGTGACGCTCTACCTGACCGCCCGGGGGCTGACCACGTCTCCGATCCCGCATGGTACTCGAACCTTCCAGGTCGAGTTCGATTTCATCGATCATCGGGTCGTTGTCCTGTCGAGCAATGGCGGGATGGCCGGTCTTCCGCTTCAACCTCAGTCGGTGGCGGTCTTCTACCGCCGCCTGATGGAGGAAATGGCCACGCTTGATTTGCGGGTGGACATCCGCAAGCGACCAAACGAGGTGCCCGATCCCATTCCGTTCGACCAGGACGAAGCTCACCGAGCGTACGATCGGGAATACGCGAACCGATTCTGGCGGGTTCTCGTGCAAGCCGACCGGGTTTTCAAGGAGTTCCGGGCTCGCTTCATCGGAAAGTGCAGCCCCGTTCACTTTTTCTGGGGTGCCCCGGACCTGGCAGTCACGCGCTTTTCCGGGCGCCGCGCTCCCGAGCATCCGGGAGGCATCCCCAACCTGCCCGATTGGGTGACGCGGGAGGCGTACTCGCACGAAGTCAGCAGCTGCGGATTTTGGCCTGGTGGGGGTTCGGTTCCCTCTGCGGCGTTTTATTCATATGCGTATCCGGAGCCGACGGGTTTCTCGCTGGCGAGGGTCCGACCCGGTGCGGCCTTCTACAGCGGCGAGCTTCGGGAATTCGTACTGCCATACGACGTCGTCCGGGAGTCCGATTCTCCCGACGACACGCTTCTCGATTTCCTTCAGACGACGTATGAGGCGGCAGCGGACCTGGGCCAGTGGGATCGCAGTTCCCTGGAGCGTCCCCGTGACGAAATGCCGCGATGAGCAAGTTTCCGACTATTGGGTTGTCCGGTGTCAGCCCGGCAGAGCTGAGCTGGCTCTCCGGCAACTGGCTCGGGCAAAACGGCCAGGACCCGGTCGAAGAGCACTGGAGCCCGCTCCGTGGCAACACTCTCATGGGCATGTTCCGGTGGGTGAAGGATGGCAAGGTGCGGTTCTACGAATTGCTCGCCGTCGAGCAGGACGGAGAGTCCGTGTTCCTGCGTATCAAGCACTTTCATCCCGGGCTCGTCGGATGGGAGGAGAAGGACCGTGCCCACGAGTTCGTATTGGTGCAACTGAAGGGCCAGGAAGCGGTGTTTCTCGAACTCGACAAGCCGAACGCGCGCTGGACGGTCTACCGGCTCGAGGGCCGGGATCGGTTGGTGTCCTACTTCACGCGAGAGAACGAGCCGGTCACCGACACGGGCATGTTTGAGTATACGCGTCAGTAAGGCCCTCACATCGGCCCGACCTTCATCACCTCGCGCACCTCGACGCCGCGCTGTTCACCGTCATACCCGATCGTCTCCTTGGCTTATTTGCGACGAAACAACGTCACCGTGCCCGCGTCGGTTAGTCCCGTCGTTCTAAGGATGCAGGAGTAGGCAGCATCCAGTCTTGCGCCGAGGGGCGGGTTTGAGATGGTGACGGCGGGCGCTGCCACGACGCCAGCGACGTCGCAGCTGGCCTTCTTGCCAAAC
>VBKF01000206.1 GCA_005888095.1 Deltaproteobacteria bacterium
CCGCGTCGGGCGCCGACCTGGGCTCGGAGGTGGCGGGGCAGCTGCTCACGAGCCCGCGCGTCCTCTGGCTCGTGAGCGGCATCCTCGGCGCCTTCGCGCTGCTCCCCGGCCTGCCGTTCCTGCCCTTCATCGCGCTCGCCGGGGCGACGGGCGGGCTCGCGGCGGCGGGCGGCGTCAGCCCGGCGCCAGCGGCCGGGACGGCCGAGGAGGGCGGCGGGCCCGCCGCCTCACGCCCGAAGGAGGAACGCGGCGAGGTGCTCGTGCCACTCGACCTGATGGAGCTCGAGGTCGGCTTCGAGCTGGTCCCGCTCGTCGAGCCGGGGGCGGGGAGCGGCGGCGACCTCGTCGAGCGCATCCGGACGCTCCGGCGCAACCTCGCCCTCGAGATGGGCTTCATCGTCCCGCCCGTCCACATCCGCGACAACCTCCAGATCCGGCCGAGCGAGTACGTGATCCTGCTGAAGGGCGTGGAGGTGGCGCGCGGTGAGCTGCGTACCGGCTGCCAGCTCGCCATCGACCCGGGCACGGTGCGAGCCCCGGTCACCGGCATCGCCACGCGCGAGCCCGCCTTCGGCCTCGACGCGCTGTGGGTCGCCGCCCAGGACCGCGAGCGGGCGCAGCTCGCCGGCTACACCGTGGTCGACCCGGCGACGGTGGTGATCACCCACCTGACCGAGGTGATCCGCCGGCACGCCCACGAGCTGCTCGGGCGCCAGGAGGTGCAGCAGCTGCTCGACGCCGTGGCGAAGACGCGCCCCAAGGTGGTCGAGGAGCTGGTGCCGCAGCAGCTGACCGTCGGCGGCGTCCAGAAGGTCCTCCAGAACCTGCTGCGCGAGAGCGTCTCGATCCGCGACCTGGTGACCGTCCTCGAGACGCTCGCCGACCACGCGGGGCGGACCAAGGACGCCGACGCGCTCACCGAGCACGTCCGCCAGGCCCTCGGCCGCTCGATCACGAAACGCTTCGTCGGCCCGGACGGGATGCTCGCGCTCGTGACGCTCGGCGCCAACCTGGAGCGCCTGCTCCTCGATTCGGTCAAGCGGACGGACGACGGCGCGTTCCTCGCGCTCGAGCCGGCCCTCGCGCAGCGGCTCCTCGGGCGGCTCGCCGAGTGGGTCGAGCGCTTCGGCGCTCAGCATCTCGCGCCGCTCCTCCTCTGCTCGACGCCGATCCGCGGGCACGTGCGGCGGCTCGTCGAGCGCGTGCTTCCCTCCTTCGCCGTCGTCTCGCCAGGCGAGATCGGCTCGAACGTGCGGCTGCGGTCGCTCGGGGTGGTGACTCTCGATGAAGGTTAAGCGGTTCACGGCGCCGACCATGCCGGAGGCGCTGAGACAGGTGAAGGCGACGCTCGGGCCCGAGGCGGTGATCCTGGAGACCACCGAGGCGGCGGGGCAGGTGACGGTCACGGCGGCCGTCGACCTCGATGCGCCCGCCGGCGGCGCGACTGATCCGGCCGCCGGCGGCGCGACCGATCCGGCCGACGGCGCGCTCGTGAGCGAGGTGCGGGAGCTCATGAGCGTGGTCCGGGAGCTGGTCGACGAGCAGTGGCGGAGGCAGGTGCCGCCCGGCGGGCGCGGCATCCGCCGCCTGCACCGCGCCCTCGTCGCGCAGGGCGTGGACGGCGTCATCGCGGCGGCGCTTCTGCGCGAGACCGCCGAGCGGCTCGCGCCCGGCACGCGGCTCGACGCGGCGCTCGCCGGGACGCTCGGGGCCGCGCCGGCGGCCGCCACGCCGGGCGTGCGGCTCTTCTTCGGTCCGCCGGGCGACGGCAAGACGACGACCATCGCCAAGCTCGCGGCGCAGGCGCGGCGCGCCGGCCGCCGCGTCCTCCTCGTCGGCGCCGACACGTATCGCATCGGTGCCGCGGCCGAGCTCGAGCGCTACGGCCAGGCGCTCGGCGCGGAGGTGCGACGGGCGAAGGACCCCGTCGAGCTCGGCCACGCGCTCCGCGACCACGGCCGGGCGGACCTCGTGCTCATCGACACGGCGGGAGCCGGGCCGGCGCAGCAGACCGAGCTCGCCGAGCTGAAAGCGCTGGCCGACGCGGCGGGGGCCGAGGCCGGCCGGACGCTCGTCGTGAGCGCCGCCACCGGCGCGCTGGCAGCGGCCAATACCTGGCGCGCCTTCGCGGCGCTCGCGCCCGACGCCTGCGTGCTCACCAAGGCCGACACCGCGCCGGGCGGCCCGATCGTCGCGCAGCTCTGGCGCGAGCGGGTGCCCGTGTCGCACGTCGCCGCCGGCCGCCGCATCCCGGACGACCTCGAGGCCGCCACGCCCAAGCACCTGGTGCGCTGCCTCCTCGCCGCCTGACCAGAAGGAGAGAGACCGCATGTCGGAGACCGCCATCGACCTCACCCCGAGCCCTGCCCGCGCTCCGCACGTGATCGCCATCGCGAGCGGCAAGGGCGGCGTCGGCAAGACCAACCTCACCGCCAATCTGGCGGTGGCCCTGGCGAGCCGGGGACTCCGGGTCTGCGTGCTCGACGCCGACCTCGGGCTCGCCAACCTCGACGTGCTCTTCGGGCTCTCTCCCACGCTCAGCCTGCGCGACGTGGTCCGCGGCGAACGGCGGCTCGAGGACGTCGTCGTCGACGGGCCGGCGGGCATCCGCATCATCCCGGCCGCGAGCGGCTTCGAGGAGCTGACGCGCCTCGGCTCGGACGAGCAGCTCCGCCTGCTCGCCGAGATCGACGGCCTCGAGGACTCGTTCGACGTCCTGCTGGTGGACACGGCGGCCGGCATCTCGGCCAACGTCCTCTACTTCACGGCGGCCGCCGCCGACGCGCTGGTCGTGATCACGCCCGAGCCGACCGCGCTCACCGACGCCTACGCGCTCGTGAAGGTCCTCGCCACGCGCTACGGGCGGCGCGAGTTCCTGGTCGCGGTCAACATGGCGGCCGGCGCGGCCGACGCCGAGGCCGCCTTCCAGCGCCTCGCCCGCGTGGCGGAGCGGTTCCTCCGCGTCCGGCTCGAGTACCAGGGCTACGTGCCCTACGACGACGCGCTGCCGCGCGCCGTCCGTCATCAACGCCCCGTGGTCCTCGCCGCGCCCGGCAGCCCGGCGAGCCAGGGGCTGGCCGCGCTCGCCGGGCGGCTCGCCCTGCGGTCGCCGGGCCGGCCGACCGGCGGGGTCCAGTTCTTCTTCCGGCGCCTGGTGGGTGAGGGGAGGGCATCATGATGGAACAGGTGGGTTACGACGCCGTCCGCCGGCGCGCGCGCGGGGGCGCGGAGAGCGCCACCCCGCGCCTCCCGCTCGACGGCACGCGAGAGGAGATCCTGCGCCGCCACCTGCCGCTCGTCCGGCGGGTGGTGCAGCGGCTCGCGGCGCGCAAGCCGCCGCATATCGAGACCGACGACCTCGTGTCGTGGGGGATCGTCGGCCTCCTCGACGCCATCGCCAAGTACGACGCCAAGAAGGAGGCGTCGTTCTCGACCTACGCGCAGTTCCGCATCCGGGGGGCGATCCTCGATCACCTCCGCTCGCTCGACTGGGTGCCGCGCAGCGTGCGGCAGAAGGCGAGCCTCATCGAGAAGGTGTCGCACCGGCTCGAGGGCACGCTCGGCCGCCCGCCGGTGGAGGAGGAGATCGCGGCCGAGCTCGGCGTGTCGCTCGACGCCTACCAGGGCCTCCTCACCAAGGTGGGGGAGATGAGTCTCTTCAGCCTCGAGGACCTGGGCTTCGGGGCGGGCGAGGAGCGCTTCAGCTTCGAGCGGGCGCTCGAGGAAGGAGACGCCGACCCGCTCGGCACGCTGCTGACGCGCGAGCGGGTGGCGATCGTCGCCCAGGCGATCGGGCGGCTGCCGGAGCGCGAGCGGACGGTGGTGACGCTCTACTACCACGAGGAGCTGACGATGAAGGAGGTGGGCGGCGTGCTCGGCCTCACCGAGTCGCGCGTCTCGCAGCTTCACTCGCAGGCCGTGCTGCGCATGAAGGGCTACCTGGGCGAGCTCTTCCGGCCGGCCGCGCCGGAGGCCTGATGGCCACCGCGCCGGTCACCCAGGAAGGGCAGGCTCCCGCGGCACCCGAGCGTGCCGGGGCGGGGAGAGAGCGCGCCTCCGGCCGCCGCCCCGACCGCCGCCGCCCCCGTGCGGAGCGTCCCGAGGACACCGACGACGCGCTCGAGCTCACGCCCCCACGGGGCCGTCTCGACGTCGTCGCCTGACGACGAGGAGGAAACCATGCTGCCGACTCTCATGCCGACTCTCATGCCGACTCTCGACATGCACACGCTCCTGCTCGGCTCGACGCTCGTCGACGTCGTGGCCATCGCCGTGCTCGCCTGGCTCGTCCGGCGCGCCGGACGGGTGCGCGACGCGGCGCGCGCGGCCCAGCGCGAGGCGCTCGAGACCCTGCGGCGCGACCTCGCGACGCTCGTGGCCGACGCCGAGGAGCGCGCGCGCGTGCTCGAGGACTCGCTCGGCCGGCGCGAGCGGAGCCTCGGGGCCCTGCTCGCGAAGCTGGAGCGGGCGGAGCGGCGCCCCGACGGCGCCACGCCGCGCCCGGCGGCGGCACCGAGTGGCGGGCTCCCCGAGCTCGCGCGCCGGCTCGGGCTGCGCGGCAAGCGCGGCGGCGGGGCCCCCGCGGAGGCCGCCGATCCGGCCGAGGCGCGGCTCCTGCGCGACCTCGAGATCGGCCTCGGGGGGGGCACGAGATGACCCGGAGGGCAGAACCTGCCGGGCGGGGGGCGCCGCGGCCGTCGGGCGTCGGCCGCGCGCGGCGGGCTCGCGTGGCACCTCGCTTGCTCGAGGTCGTGGTATGAACCGGGCTGTCTACGCGCTCGCGTCGGGCGGGATCGCCGCCCAGGCACGGCTCGACGCCGTCACCCAGAACCTCGCCAACGTCGGGACCGCCGGCTACAAGGCCGGGCGGCCGGTCTTCCGGCTCCATCCCCTCGACGTCGAGGAGGCGGGGTTGCCGGCGCCGCCGGCGCTGCGTGCCGCGGCGCAGGTGACGGAGGCGGAGACCGTGCGCGACTTCTCGCAGGGACCGGTGCACGCCACCGGCAATCCGCTCGATGTCGCCGTCACCGGCGAGGGCTTCTTCGTCGTCGCCACGCCACGCGGCGAGCGCTACACGCGCCAGGGTGGCTTCGGCCTCGACGGCGAGGGCTATCTCGTCACCGAGCACGGCGACCGCGTGCAGGGCGACAATGGCGACCTGCGCCTCGGCTCGGGCGACGTGGCGATCGGCGAGGACGGGCAGGTGAACGTCGACGGTCTCTCCGTCGGGCGTCTGAAGCTCGTCGGCTTCGGCGAGCGGCCGGGACTCGTGCCGGAGGGCAACGCGCTCTTCGCGCCGGTGCAGGGGGTAGTGCCGGCGCCGCTCGACGCGAGCGCCACGCACGTCGACCAGGGCTCGCTCGAGGCGTCGAACGTGGATCCCATGAAGGGCATGGTCGAGCTGGTCGAGGTGTCGCGGGGGTTCGAGCAGTACATGCACGCGATGCAGCGGCTGGACGAGATCGCCCAGCGCAGCATCAACGAGGTGGGGAGGATCGGATGATCAGGGCGCTCTACACGGCTGCGACGGGCATGCAGGCCCAGCAGCTGAACATCGACGTCATCGCCAACAACCTCGCCAACGTGAACACGGCGGGCTTCAAGAAGAGCCGGGCGGACTTCCAGGACCTGCTCTACCAGACGATCCGCGCCCCGGGATCCCCGACCACGAACAACACGCAGTCGCCGACGGGCATCCAGGTGGGGCTCGGGGCCCGGCCGGCGGCCGTCCAGCGCATCAACGTGCAGGGCGACTACACGCAGACCGGCAACTCGCTCGATCTGGCCGTGGAGGGGACGGGCTTCTTCGAGGTGACGCTGCCCGACGGCACCACCGCCTTCACGCGCGCGGGTGCCTTCAAGCTCGACAACCAGTCGCGCATGGTGACGTCGGAGGGCATCCCCCTCGAGCCGGCGATCTCGATCCCGAGCGGCGCCGAGGACATCACGGTGGGCAGCGACGGGGTGGTGAGCGCCATCCTGCCCGGCCAGTCCACCGCGTCGCAGGTGGGCCAGATCCAGACGGCGCGGTTCGCGAACCCGGCCGGCCTGCGAGCACTCGGCAAGAACCTGCTCCAGGAGACCGAGACCTCCGGGCCGCCGCAGGTGGGTACGCCGGGGCAGGAGAACCGCGGCACGCTGCTCCAGGGCTTCCTCGAGAACTCCAACGTGAGCGTGGTCGAGGAGCTGGTGGCGCTCATCACCGGGCAGCGCGCCTACGAGGTGACCTCGAAGGCGATCCAGACCGCGGACGAGATGCTGCGGGCGACGAATGCGATTGTCTCGTAGCCTCGCGTTTGCGGCGCTTTTTCTCCTCTCGCTCACCACGGCTTCGGTCGCGGGCCCGGGGCGCATCACCGTGCCGGCGGAGGTGACGGCGACGGGGCAGGTGATCCGGCTCGGAGACATTGCGGTGCTCGAGGGACCGGCGACGGCGGCGCTGGGCGATCTGACGCTCGGGCCGGCGCCGGCGGCGGGCGAGAGCCGTACGCTCGAGGGGGCGCGCGTGCTGGATGCGCTCCGCCGCGCGGGGGCCGACCTCGCGGCGATCACGTACACCATCCCGCCCGTGATCCGGGTGCGGCGGGCGAGCCAGGAGGTGTCGGAGGCGGCCGTCCGGCAGATCCTCGAAAGGTTCCTCGCCGAGGCGCTCGGAGCCGGCGCGGCGGACGCGGAGCTGAAGAGCGTCGAGCTGCCCGGGCCCATCCGCATTCCGGCGGGCCCGTACACCGCCCGCGTCGTCCCGCCGGCGGACCGTCCCCTGCTCGGACGCGTGCGGCTCGGGCTCGAGTTCACGGTCGAGGACCGACCGGTGAAGTCGGTCTGGGTGACGGCGGACATCGGCGTCTACGGGCCGGTCGTCGTGGCCACGCGGGCGGTCGCGCGCGGCGACACGCTCGCCGCCGCCGACCTCACCACCGAGCGGCGCGACCTCTCGCAGACCGGCCGCAGCGTCCTCACCGACACGGTCGACGCGGCCGGCCGCATCGCCCGCGCGCCGCTCGTGCCGTACACGCCCGTGCGCCGGGACCAGCTCGATCTGCCGGCCGACATCCATCGCGGCGACGTCGTGCTGCTCGTCGCCGAGCGGGGCCGGCTGCGCATCACGGCGCCCGGCGAGGCGCGCGAGGACGGGACGCGCGGCCAGCAGGTGCACGTCCTCAATCGCCTGAGCCGCAAGGACCTCGTCGGCCACGTGGTCGACGGCAGCACGGTGGCGGTGGACTTCTGATGCGGTGGCCCGTGCTGCTCGGCCTCCTGCTGCTCGCCGCCTGCGCCCGCGTGGCGTCGGTCCCCGTGCCGCCGCCCGCGGCGGTCGCGATTCAGCCTCCGCCGCCGCCGCCGAACGGCTCCCTCTGGCATCCGGAGCTCGCCGCCAACTACCCCTTCCTCGACGTCCGCGCGCACTTCCCGGGCGACCTGCTGACCGTGGTGGTCGCCGAGCAGTCGCAGGGGAAGAAGGACGCCACCACGGAGACGACGGGCGAGTCGTCGATCTCGGCGAGCGTCGAGGACTTCTTCGGCATCCCCGCGGCGGCGGTGAAGTTCCTGCCGAACGGATTCAACCCGCAGAGCGTCGTCAAGGCCGAGACCAAGCGCTCGAGCAAGGGCGACGGCACGACGACACGGGAAGGGGCCCTGACCGCCAACATCACCGTCCGCGTCGTCGCCCTCGACCCGAACGGCAACCTCTACGTGCGCGGCGACAAGATCGTCAGCGTGAACCGGGAGAACCAGCACATCGTGCTGAGCGGCACCGTGCGACCCGAGGACATTGCCTCCGATAACAGCGTGCTCTCGTCCCGCCTGGCCGACGCGCGCATCGACTACTACGGGAGCGGCGTCGTCGGCGACAAGCAGAATGTCCCGCTGACCCACCGCCTCTTCGACTGGGTATGGCCGTTTTGAGGTGTGCAGCCTTCGCGGCGGTCGTCTCACTCGCGTTCGCCGTGCCGGCGTTCGGGGCGCGGCTCAAGGACATCGCGTCGATCGAGGGGGTGCGGCAGAACCAGCTCTCGGGGTACGGGCTGGTCGCCGGCCTCAACGGGACGGGCGACAGCCAGCAGGCCATCTTCACCGTGCAGAGCGTGCTCAACATGCTCCGGCGGCGGGGGCTGACGCTCAACATCAACCCGCGGCAGCTGCAGATCAAGAACGTGGCGGCGGTGAGCGTCACGGCGGCGCTGCCGCCCTTCGCGCGCCAGGGGGGGCGCATCGACGCGCAGGTCTCCTCGCTCGGCGACGCCAAGAGCCTGCAGGGCGGCACGCTGCTCACGACGCCGCTCTTCGGGCCCGACGGGCAGGTCTACGCCGTCGCGCAGGGGCCCGTCTCGCTGGGCGGCGGCTTTGCGGCGCACGGGCCGGGTGCCACGGCTCAGAAGAGCCATCCGACGACGGCCTTCCTCGCGGGCGGCGCGCTCGTCGAGCGCGAGGTGCCGGTCGCGCTCGGCACCGAGGGCGTGCTGACTCTCGCCCTCCACCAGCCCGACTTCACCACGGCGGGCCGGGTGGCCACGGCCGTGAACGACGCCCTCGGCCGGGCGGCGGCCCGGCCGCTCGACGCGGGCACGATCGCCGTCGACCTCGGCGCCGCCTCCGAGGCGGAGGCCGTCGCCACCGCGACGGCCATCGAGCACGTCGAGGTGATGCCCGACACGACCGCCCGGGTCATCCTGAACGAGCGCACCGGGACGGTGATCATCGGCAGCGACGTGCACATCATGCCGATCGCCATCGCGCACGGCAGCCTCAACGTCACGGTCAAGACCGACTTCGGCGTCTCGCAGCCCGCGCCCTTCTCGCAGGGGCAGACGGTGGTGGTGCCGGACACCACGCTCAAGGTCGAGGAAGGGGCGAAGCAGAACCTCGTGCTGCTGCGGGCCGGCGTCAGCCTCGGCGAGCTCGTGGCGGGGCTCAATGCCCTCGGCGTGACGCCGCAGGATCTGATCGCGATCCTGCAGGCGATCCAGACCGCCGGCGCCCTCCAGGCCGAGCTGGAGATCATGTGACCGCGCCCATCGTGCCGGTCGACCTCGACGACGTCCGTCTGCGCGCGCTCGAGCGCCAGCCCGCAGCGAAGGCCGGCCCGGCCGCCGCCAAGGCGCTCGAGGTCCTCTTCCTGACCCAGCTGCTCCGCGCCATGCGCAAGACCATCCCCGAGAACGACCTGCTGCCCCGGGCGCCGGCCCGGGACGTCTACGAGGGCGTCTTCGACGGAGCGGTGGCCGCCTCCATGGCCGAGCGGGACCCCCTGGGCATCGTCCGCAGCATCGGCGAGGGTGCCCTCAAGGTCGGCAGCGAACCTGCCGATACAGCAGTGGGGACCCCCCCCGGAAGGGACGGGCGAGCACCATGAAGGTCGACGAGAGGAAGGGCTTACAGGAGCCGAGGCTCGGCGGTCCTGGTGCCATCCAGCCGGCGGCGGGGACCGCCGGCCCGTCGGCACCCCCCGCCGCTGACCAGGTGAGCGTCTCGGACACCGCCCGGCGTCTCGCGCAGCTCCGCGCCGAGGTGGGCGACGTGAGCGTCGACGCGATCCGGCAAGAGAAGGTGCAGGGCCTCCGCGCCGTCATGGCGAAGGGGCAGTACAGCGCCGACCTCGAGGACGTGGCACGCGCGCTGCTGCGCGACGTGCTGGGCGGGCTGCTCGGCTAGCGCATGAGCCAGGGCGACCAGCTGGAGACGCTCTGTGCGCTCCTCGGCGAGGAGACGCGGACGTGCGGCGCGCTCTCCGGGGTGCTGCGCGATGAGCAGGCCGCCGCGATCGGTCTCGATCCCGACGGGATCATCGGCTGTCTCGCCGAGCGGCGGCTGCTCCACGAGCAGCTCGCGCAGCTCGCTGGCGCGCGACGGGACCTCGTCCGTTCGATCGCGCGGGCGCAGGGCGAGACGGCAGAGCGCGTGACCGAGCTCCTGCCGCTGCTCGCCCCCAAAGCCGGCGAACGCGTTCGCGACGGGCTCCGCACACTCCGCCGTGCGCTGCTCGAGGCGCGTGGACTGGGGCGGCAGAACGCGCTCTTCGCCGCGGCGAGCCTCGACGGCGTGGGCGAGCTGCTGCGGGCCCTCGGCGGGCTCATGCCGGGCGCGCGCTACGGGGCGGATGCGCGGGTCGCGGCATGCGGCGGTCCCACCAACCGCGTAGACCGCCGCGTGTAGCGGATGGCCATCTCGTCCCTCCTCGGCATCGCGCAGCGCGCGCTCCTGGCGAGCGAGACGGCGCTCGGCGTCGTCGGCAACAACATCGCCAACGTCAACACGCCCGGCTATACGCGCCAGGTCCCGGACCTGGAGTCGGACCCGAGCAGCGTGACGGCGCAGGGCGTGCTGGTCGGGACGGGGGTGCACGTGGCTGCCGTCCGGCAGGTCCTCGATCCGCTGCTCGAGAAGCGCCTGCTCGGCGCCGAGACCGAGCGCCGCCAGCAAGGCGCGGTGCGGGACCAGCTGAGCGCCCTGGCGAGCGTGCTGAACGAGCTCGACCAACCCTCGCTGGGGGACGCGGTCGACGGGTTCTTTGCCGCCGCCGATGCGCTCGCCCGCAATCCGGGCGGCGCGGCGGAGCGCGAGACCCTGCTCGGCCAGGCCCGCACGCTCGCCGACCAGCTCCAGCAGCGGAGCGCGGCGGTCGCGGCGCTCCAGCGCGGCACCGACGACGCGTACGTCGCGGCCACCACGCGCGCCAACGACGCCCTCGGCCGCATCGCGGACCTCAACCGGGCGATCACCGCCGCGGAGGCTGGCGGCGAGCGCGCCAACGACCTGCGCGACCGGCGTCGCACGGCGCTCACCGACCTCGCCGGCGTGATCGGCATCCAGACGGTCGAGACGAGGGACGGAGCGGTCACCGTGTCGGCGGCCAACGGGGCCGTGCTGGTCGACGGCGGCGCGGTGGTCCACCCGATCGCGCTGCGCGAGCAGGGCGCCGGCCTCGACGGTCAGGCGCTCCACGAGGCCGGCCTGGCCGACGGGACGGGCGGCTTCATCGCCGCCCCGGCGGCCTTCGCGAGCGGCGAGCTGGCCGCGCTCGCCGGGGTCCGCGACGGCGACCTCGTCGCCGCCTCGTCGGACCTCGACACCTTCGCGAGCACGCTGATCGGCGAGGTGAACCGCATCCAGACGAACGCGGGCGCCGGCGCCGTCGACCTGGACGGCGGCTCGACCGCGACCGTGCCGCTGTTCGGAGGCACGGACGCCAGGACCATCACGGTCCTCCTCACCGGCGCGGACGCCGGGCGGAAGATCGGCGCCGCGCTGTCGACCGACCCGGGTGACAACCAGAACGCGCTCAATCTGGCCGACCTGCGCACGCGGACGCAGGCGGCGCTCGGCAAAGCCACCTTCAGCGGCTATCTCGCAGACCTGACCGGGGCGGTGGGCGAAGGCGCGGCGCGGGCGCGGGACACCGCGCAGGCCAGCGAGGCGCTCCAGCAGCAGCTGCAGAATCAGCGCGATTCGTTCTCGGGCGTCAACCTGAACGAGGAGCTCAGCAACCTCCTCCGCTACCAGCGCGCCTTCCAGGCGTCGGCGGAGGCGATGAACGTCGCCAACCAGATCCTCGACGAGCTCATGAGCGTGATCCGATGACCATCTCGCGCCTGAGCGACGCGCAGTCGTTCTCGCTGCTCGCCCAGCGCACCGGCCAGCTCCAGGTGTCGCTCCAGACGCTCGAGCAGGAGGTGGCGAGCGGGAAGCGCCTGTTCACGCCGGACGACGATCCGCTCGCGGCGGCGGCGGCGACGCGCGCCCGGTCGGCGCTGGCGGCGCTCGGGCAGTACGGCAGCGCGAGCGGCTTCGGCACCGAGGTGCTCGGCGCCGAGGACGACGCGCTCGGCCAGGGGGAGCAGGTCCTGGTCCGGGCCGAGGAGATCGCCACGCAGCAGGCCTCGAGCCTCCTCTCGCCCGGCGAGCGGGCCGCAGCGCGCGAGGAGGTGCACGGGCTCCTCGAGGCCCTGACCACGCTCGGCAACACCGAGCTCGGCGGCCGGCGCATCTTCGCCGGCCTCGCCCTCGACACCTCGGGCGCGCCATTCAAGGCGGTGCCCGACGACGTGAGCACGTACGACCCCACCACGGCGTACAGCGGCTCGACGCAGGCGTTCTCCGTGAAGGTGGGCGGCGCGTCGAGCGAGCGGGTGCGCATCACGACGCGCGGTGATGCCGTCTTCACCAGCTCGCTCCGTGCGCTCAAGGACCTCTGGACGGCGCTCGACACGAACGGCGACACGGGTGGCACGCTCACGGAGCTCGCCGCCGCGCGGGACGATCTCGCCACGGAACGGGCCAGCGTCGGTGCGCGGCAGGCCGAGCTGATCGACCGGACGGCGCAGGTGAAGGGCCTGACCCTCGACCAGCAGAAGGCGCTCTCCGAGGCGCAGGACGCCGACCTCGTGGCCGTGATCGCGCGGCTCACGCAGACCCAGACGGCGCTCCAGGCGGCGCTCGCGGCCGGAGCCCAGATCGCCCGCACGAGCCTCGTCAACCTGCTGCAGGTCTGACGCCGCCGCTCAAGCCCGGCCGCAATCTGGCCGAAAGGACAAGAGGGGACAGGGAGCGTCCCGGAAGCCATGCTGGTCCTGACACGGAGGTTGGGGGAGGTGATCCGCGTGGGTGACAACGTCACCGTGCGGGTCCTCGAGGTGAAGGGGAATCAGGTCCGGCTCGGGGTGGAAGCCCCAGCGGACGTGCGCATCTACCGCGAAGAGGTCTACAGGGCGATTCGCAAGGAGAACGAGGAGGCCGCGCTCCAGAAGCCGAGCAGCCTCGAAGAGGTGACCACCACGTGGGAGAAGCAGCGCGACAAGCCGTAGCCGAGACCGTCGCCGTCCGCTCGCAGCGCTTCGGGGACTACGAGGTTCCCGCCGAGCGCATCCTTCGCTTCCCCGAGGGCCTCGTCGGCTTTCCCGAGGCGCGCCACTTCGTGCTCCTCGATTCGAGCCACCCGGGGTCTCCCTTCCGATACCTCCTCTGCCTCGACCTCCCCGAACTCGGCTTCGTGGTGTGCGACGCCGCGCACGTCTGCGCCGGCTACGTGGCGGATGTGCCGCGCCCCGCGGAGGTCCCGGCCGAGGACCTGGCCGTCCTTGCCCTGGTGACCGTCCCCGCCGACCCTCGCCAGATGACGGCCAACCTGATGGCGCCACTGCTGGTCGACTGCCGCTCGGGCCGCGGCCGGCAGGTGGTGCTCGATACGGGGCGCCACCCCATCCGGTACCCCCTCCTGGCACCCCCCGCCACCCCGGCCTAGACCCGACGGTCGCGATCGCTGCACCGCGTCGGCCGGCGCTCCGCCAGCGCGGTTTGTGTGTCCCCCGCTTTTTTTTCTCCATCCCCACTTTTTTTCTCTTGACAGCCCCTCCTCTTCTGGGTGATCTCACGCCTAACACCAACCGACAACCCAACGGAGGAGGGCTCATGAAAGGCATTCTGGGAGTAGCGATCGGCGGCATCTTCTTGCTGGGCGTCGGCGGGGCGTTCGCCCAGACGACGACCACGACCGTGCCGCGTTGCTTCAACGGCGGCGACTCGTCGATGGGCTGCTCCGGCGGCTGCGCGAGCGACAGCCCGACATGCGCGTCGGACGATCCGGGCTGCGTCCCGGACACCAAGGACCACCTGAAATGCTCGGACGCCACCGTGAAGGCGTTCCAGAAGGCGATCGCCTGCGTGGCCAAGTGCCACTGCAAGCAGGCCTCCGCCCTGCTCGCGGGCAAGCCCTTCACCGAGGAGACTTGCGAGGGGCATAACCCGCCGAAGAACAACGCCTGCCAGGACAAGCTGGATGGGGCGCTCGCCAAGATAGCGCCCCTCTGCAGCGCCCAGCAGACCACCTTCGCGGCGGCCGAGGAGTCCGTGCTGTTCGCGCCGAAGAGCCAGCCGGCGTCGTTCGATGGTCAGAACGGCGGCGTCTACTGCGACTCGACGTCGGGCTCCATGATCATGACCTCGGATCCCGACGACGGGGGCTTCGTGCCGGCGAGTAAGGACATGCTCAAGTGCGAGTGCACCGTGGGGAAGAACCTCGCCAAGCTCGCGGTCGCTGCCCTCAAGTGCCACATCAAGCTGGCCGACGCCTTCTTCAAGGGGAAGCCATACGACGAGGAGGCCTGCGAGGAGGTCGATCCCGCCAAGGGCAAGGCGGCACACCAGAGGTACACCCAGGCTGAGACCGTCATCCTCTCGAAGGGCATCTGCCCGCCGTGCCTGGATCAGGCGCACCAGGATGCGCTCGGGGCGGGCGTCATCGCTCAGGTGGAGGCCGGCAACGCCCTCGCCTACCCGTGTCCGTAGGCAGGGGGTAAGTTCCGCGGTCCCAACGAAGGGGGCGGGGAGCAATCCCCGCCCCCTTCTTTTTCGCGGGGGAGAAGCGATGAGAGGCCTTCGAGCCGTTGCGGTCGCCGCCGTCTGCCTCTCGGCGTCGATCGCCCTCGCCAGCGGGCCGGGCCAGCCGTTCGACGACGACGACGCGGGCTGCGTGCCCGACACGACCGAACACCGGAAGTGCTCGGAGAAGCTCGCCAAGGCGTTCGGCAGGCTCATCGCGGCGGTGACGAGCTGCCACGACAGGCAGGCGCGCGCGGCCGTCTCGGGCCTCGCCTTCGACGAGGAAGCCTGCGAGGCCAGTGCCCAGACCCGCTTCGAGGCGAGCCGCGACGCCGTCTCCCCGCTTTGCTCGGCGACCCAGCTCGCCCTCGCCTCGGACGAGGAGACCGAGCTCCTCGATTCGACCAACCCCGGCTCGCTCGATGCGCAGAACGGCGACGTCTACTGCGACTCGACGTCCGGCAACGCCCTGGACTCCGGCGGCGACGATACCGGCTGGGTGCCCGCCACGGCCGACGCGCTCTGGTGCGCGCGCGGGGTCGGGAAGAGCCTCGCCAAGCTCGCGCAGGCGGCGCTCAGGTGCCATGCCAAGATGGCGTACACCTTCTTAGCCGGCCGGACGTTCGACGAGGAGGCATGCGAGGAGTTCGACCCCCTGACGGGCAGAGGGGCCCGCGACCGGTACAGCATGCGCGCCCTCAGGCTGATCGCGCACGGCGGCTGCCCGTCCTGCCTCGACGACATCCAACAGGAGGCGCTCGCGGTGCGGACGATCGGCCAGCTGGACGCCGACAACGCCCGCCTGTATCCGTGTCCGTAGGGATCGTCCCGACGTGCGCGGCCTGATCGCGGTGCTGGCCCTCGGCGCGAGCATGTGCACCTCGGCCCCGTCGGGTCCCACCCGCTACGTCAACCTCGAGAAGGATGCGCACGGCGAGCGGCGCGCGCTGCCCTTCTGGGTCTCGTCCGATGCGATGCAGCACTGCCTCGAGCAAGGTCTCAGGGGCCTTAACGCGGGGACGGAGGCACGGCAGGCCTTCGACGGCGCGGCGTGCGCCGACGGCCGCATCGGCGACCTCGCGCACGGCACGGCGGTCGAGGCCCTGGCGTCGTCGCCCGAGTGTGGGGCGCTGGCCAAGGTGCGCGTCCTCGAGGGCGAGCACCAAGGCCGGGTCGGCTGCGTGCCGCCCGAGGTCCTCGGCCCGGACCGCATGCCGTAAGCGCGCGCGCCGCGCGGGCGAGTCAGAGTTCTGCACGCCGGCGCGGTGCGAAAAGCGCACGACTGTACGACCCCTGGCGCCGGCCGTTCACGTTTGTCCTGGTTTCGTGGTCACGTCGCAGCGTTTCCGCCCTCACCCCGTGTAGCGGATTCCAACCCAAATGTCAGATTTGCCGTATGCTTAGAGGCCGAATCCTTGACACGCCCCCTGACAATTCGCTGGCGCGGTGTAGCTCTTGCTACCGGGTGCGCGTCGTAAAAAATCACGACTTCGACGGAGGGGGAATGCAAGGAAACGAGCAGCGCGACGGCACCGACCACTCGTTCGAGGGCATCATCGGCCGGCATCCGAGCATGCAGGCGATCTTCGAGATCATCCGGCGCGTCGCGCCGACCGACGCGACGGTCCTCATCACGGGCGAGAGCGGTACCGGGAAGGAGCTCGTGGCCGCGGCCCTCCACCGGCTCTCCGGACGGGCGGCCGGGCGCTTCGTGCCGGTCCACTGCGGGGCGATCCCGGAAGACCTGCTCGAGAGCGAGATGTTCGGGCACGAGCGAGGCGCGTTCACCGGCGCGGTGGCGAGCCGCATCGGCCGCTTCAAGCTCGCCGACGGGGGCTCGATCTTCCTCGACGAGATCGGCGAGATGAGCGCCAAGCTGCAGGTGAAGCTCCTCCGCGTGCTCGAGGACGGCCGCTTCGAGGCCGTGGGCAGCGTCGTCACCCAGCAGGTCGACGTGCGCGTGATCGCCGCGACCAACCGCTCGCTCGAGCAGGCGGTGGCGGGGCGCCACTTCCGCGAGGATCTCTTCTACCGGCTGCGCGTCGTGCCGATCGAGATGCCCCCGCTGCGCCGCCGCCGCGAGGACATCCCGCTCCTGGTCGACGCGATCCTCGGGCAGCTCGCGGCGCGCGGGCTGCCGCGCTTCACGATCAGCGCGGAGGCGACCGAGCTGCTGCAGCGCTATCCATGGCCCGGCAACGTGCGCGAGCTGCGCAACGTGCTCGAGCAGATGGTCGTCCTCGGCCGTCCCGAGCGCGTGATCGACGCGAGCGATCTCCCGCCTCACCTGGTGGCGCCGCGCGAGCTGACCGACGCCGCCTCGGCGATGCCGTGGCAGTTCGGCTCGGCGGGCATCGACTTCTATCGCGAGATGGAGGCGATCGAGGACCGCATCATCGCGCAGGCCCTGCACCTCTCGCGCGGCAACAAGAAGGAGGCCGCGCGGCTCCTCCGCGTCAACCGGACGACGCTGCTCGAGAAGCTCAAGCGAAAGCGCGCGCAGGGGAGTCCGCTCGCGGCGCTCCTCGGCGCGGCCAATCCGGTCGACGGCCTGCCGGGCGCGATCGCGGCGGACGGGGCGGCGCGCGGCGCGCTCGAGTTCGCCGTCGCATGACGGGGACCGGTCCCCAGTTGAACGAATCGTAGACCGCTGCCGCGACCCCCGCCGCGCCCGAGGGTCGACCGTGCGCTAACGTCCAAAGGTGGGTTGACCGGGCCGGCGCTGGCTCGTAACAGGGGGGGAGAGGCAATGCGTGAGAGGATTGGCGGTGGCTAGCAGCGCCATGCGGCGCGTGGAGGAGCGGCGGCCCCGGGTCCTCGTGGTCGACGACCTCGGGTATGCGCGTGACGCGCTGGCCGAGCTCCTGCGGAGCGCGAGCTACGACGTCGCGTCGGTCGGCAGCGGTGCGGAAGCGCTCGACGAGCTCGAGCGTCATGGGGCCGACCTCGTGCTGTCCGACATCTACATGCCCCGTATGACGGGCTGGGAGCTCGCCCACGCGGTGCGCGAGCGCGGTGTGACCAACACGCGCGGCCTGCCGATCTGCATCGGCCTCTACTCGGCCCTGTTGAGCGGCTTCAGCCGCGAGCAGCTGAGCCGCGCCCAGGTGGACTTTGCCGTGACCAAGCTGACCGACCCGGACGCGGTGCTCGACGCCGTCGAGCGCGCGCTCGCCTGGTCCGAGGTACGCTAGCTCGACTCGAGATGGAGTCTCCGCGCGCGCCGCGCGCGCGGCCGAGCGAAGCGAGCGGGGAGTGAGGACCCGGCGGGCTTCGCCCGCCGGGGCGAGGGGCGGAGCCCCTCGCTGATGCTGATCTAAACTCGCTCCAGCGAGGCGCCGGCGGCGGGTCGCACCACGAGCCACGGTCCGGGCGTCGCCCCGCGGGCCGCGTAGAAGTCGCGGTCGAGTGCCTCGGTCACGCGCTCCGTATCGGCCCGCTCGGCGAGCGCCACGATGGCGCCTCCGAACCCCGCGCCGGTGAGCCGTGCCCCGCGGGCGCCACCCGCCCGCGCCACGGCGACGAGCCGGTCGAGGGCGGGCGTGCTCACGCCGAAGTCCTCGGCGCAGCTCTGGTGCGAGGCGTCCATCAGCGCCCCGAGCGCTCCGAGGTCGCCGGCGCGGAGCGCGTGCTCGGCGGCCGCGACACGCGCCGCCTCGCCCAGCACGTGACGGGCGCGGGCGCGGAGCCGGAACCGGGCGGGATCGGCGAGCGTCGTGCCGGCGGGAAAGAAACGCCGCCCGAGCGCGTCGGCGGCGAGACCGGTCAGGGCCGGCAGCGCCGCGCGCGTCGCCTCCTCGGGCAGCAGCCGGTCGAGGTCGGCGAGCAGGGTCTCCGGAGCGGACAGGTCGCCAAGGCGCGCCGCGGCGGTGCCGAGCCGTCGCGCGAGGACGGCACAGGCGAGCGCGCACTCGGTGACCCGCTGGTTGTAATGGCCGCGCGCCGCCCCCGACTTCTCGGCGCCCTCGAGGCTGTGTGCGACGACGAAGGCGGCGTGCGGTGGAATAGGCACGGGACGCGCGCGCAGCGGGAAGAAGTCGATGCGCAGCGCCTGGCCCGCCTGGGCGAGCAGGGCCGTCGCCTGGTCCATCCCGCCGCCGAGCGTCCCGACGTAGCGCTCGGCGCGTGCGAAGAGCTCGGCCAGCTCCGGCCGGGGCAGCTCGGCGCCGGCGAGGGCCAGGTGCGCGAGGCCGCAGGCGACGAGGAGCGCCGAGGAGGACGAGAGCCCGGCGGCGGCCGGCACGCGGCCGTCGATGCGAAACGCGCCGCCGGGGAGACGGGCGAGGTTGCGGCGGGCGAGCTCGGCGGCGAGCGCCTGCGCCGCCGCCTTGTGGTAGTTCGCCCAGTCGCCCGGCGGCGACGACGGGATGGCGGGACCGACCCGGTAGCGTCGCGGCGCGAACGCCGGATCCGCGTTCGCCAGCTCCACCCGGTCGTCATCGCGCCGGCGGGCGGCGACCAGCACGTCGCGGTCGATGGCGATCGGCAGGACGGGGAGGCCGTTGTAGTCCGTGTGCTCGCCGATCAGGTTCACGCGCCCGGGCGCGCGCGCGAGCACCGCCGGACCGCTGCCGGTGAGGCCGTCGAGGAGCGCCGCCGCACGCGGCTCGAGCGCCCGAGCCATCCGGGGGCCGGCTCATAGCACGGCCGCGCGCCGGCCGGAACGTCGCCGCGGCCCGGTGCGCGGAGCGATGTTGCGAGCGCCCCGCGCGGCATGGCAGACGGGCGCCATGGCGATCGACTGGAGCCGCGTCCGGTTCACCGAGCACATGACCGAGGCGGCCGCCGTGGTCGGCGAGTGTCACGTCGTCCTCGACTTCGGGCCGGCGGCGAGCGTCTCGTACGAGGTCAAGATCTACGAGTCGCTCAAGGGTGCAGCGGGCGAGCGTTACTTCGCGCTCGGCACGAACCGCGACGATCCCGGGGGCTTCCGGCCGCTCGGCAGCGCGGCCTCGCCGGAGGACGCGCTCGAGCGCTGTCTCGCGGACGCCGGCGTCTTCCACCGCCGGCGGGTGAAGCAAGCCGGCGACTGACCACGCGGACGCGCCGTCGCGCGCGGACGCACCGGCACGCGAAACATCATCTGCTGCGCGCAGCATCATGGCGGCTTGCGTGCGCCCCGCGGGCCTCGTCTGGACGCCGCACCCGATCGTGCCGCCTTGCGACGCGGCGCCTCAGCATCCCGCACAACTCTTCCGTGGCACCCCGCTTGCTCGTACGCCGTGGGAATCGCTGCGCTCATGGGTACGTCAAACAACGGAGATAGTAAATGAGCAAGCTCAGACGGGGTGTCCTGTTGCTGTGCACGGCGCTGTGTCTCGTGGGGGGAAGCGGACGTGAGAGCCGTGCCGCCAAGGTCGATTTCCTCTGGATCATCGACAACTCCCCGTCGATGGCGGGGGAGCAGAGCGTGCTCTCCGCCGCGGCCGATGACATAGCGAACCAGCTGGCGAACGCGCGGTGTCCGATCGACTGGCGCATGGCCGTCGCCTACACCGACCTCCACCTGCCGCCCAGCGCCACCGACACGTGCCCCGGCGCGCCGGGTCCGGGCCGGCGGCGGCTCTGTCCGTTCACCACCGACTTGAACGTCTTCCGCAACGGGACCCCGCAGTGCGCGTACGTGAAGGCGGGCACCTGCGGCGACGCGTCCGAGCGCGGCTTCAACGGCGCGCGCGTGGCGATCGACCGGCTCCTCGCCGGGACGGGCTGCGAGCCCGTGCCGGGCGGCGACTGCACGCTGCGCCCCGACGCACAGCTCGCGGTCATCTTCATGACCGACACCGGCGACCAGACGACCGACACGGAGACGCCGCCCGGCGAGCCCGACAACAGCGTCCCGAGCTGGGTCAGCTACTTCAGCGACTACGACCTGCTGCGGCCGGCCGCGCAGCGCTCGCTGGTCGACGGCATCGTCTGTCCGCTGCGTCCCACCGTGGACAACCCGGCGCCGTGCAGCGATCGGCTCGAGGATCCGGTCCTCTTCGACCGCTACTCCCAGGTCATCGCCGGCATGGGCGGCACCGAGGGCAGCATCCGCAACGACGACATGATGCAGCTGAACGACTCCATCACCCGGATCGTCGATGCCGCGATCGTGGGCGCGTGCTGCGGCAACGGCATCGTCGACCCGGGCGAGGACTGCGACGACGGCAACCAGCTGAACGGCGACTGCTGCTCTTCCAACTGCAAGTTCGAGCCGCCCACCACGGTGTGCCGGCCCGCGGCCGGCCCCTGCGACGTGGCGGAGCTCTGCACGGGCACGAGCGGGCAGTGTCCGGCGGACACGCTGAAGCCCTCGACGTTCAAGTGCCGCCCGGCGGCCGGCCCGTGCGACGCGGCCGAGCGGTGCACCGGGACGGATGCCGCCTGTCCCGCCGACGCGAAGAAGACGTCCGACGTCTGCCGCCCGGCAACGGGCCCGTGCGACGTCGACGAGCGGTGCGACGGGACGCACGACGCCTGCCCGGCGGACGGCTTCAAGGCCGCCGGCACCGAATGTCGTGCGGCCGCCGGCGTCTGCGACGCGGCGGAGTCCTGCACCGGCTCCGACGCGGCCTGTCCCGCCGACGCGAAGAAGACGTCCGACCTCTGCCGCCCGGCGGCAGGCCCCTGCGACGTCGAGGAGCGGTGCGACGGGACGCTCGACACCTGTCCGGCGGACGGGTTCAAGAGCACGGGCACGCAGTGTCGCGCCGCCGCGGGCGTCTGCGACGCGGCCGAGTCCTGCACCGGCTCGGGTCCCGCGTGCCCCTCCGACAAGAAGAAGACGAGCGTCTGCCGTCCTTCGGCGGGTCCGTGCGACATGGAGGAGCGCTGCGACGGGACGCACGACGACTGCCCGGCGGACCGCTTCCAGCCCGCGACCGCCACCTGCCGTGCGTCGGCCGGCGCCTGTGACGCGGCCGAGCTCTGCACCGGCTCCGGGCCGGCGTGCCCGTCCGACGCGAAGCGAACCGGCGTCTGCCGCCTGGCCGCCGGTCCGTGCGACGTGGAGGAGCGGTGCGACGGGACGCACGACACGTGCCCCGTCGATGGCTTCAAGGCCGGCGGCACCGTGTGTCGCGCCGCGGCCGGCGTCTGCGACGCGGCGGAGGTCTGCACCGGTTCCAGCGGCGCGTGCCCGGCCGACGTGAAGAAGACCGACGTCTGCCGCGCGGCGGCCGGTCCGTGCGACGCCGAGGAGCGCTGCGACGGCACGCACGACACCTGCCCCGCGGACGGCCTCAAGCCCGCCGGCACGGTCTGCCGGGCGGCCGCCGGCGTGTGTGACGCGGCGGAGTCCTGCACGGGCACCGACGTCGCGTGTCCCGCCGACGTGAAGAAGAACGCGGACGTCTGCCGTCCGGCAACGGGTCCGTGCGACGTCGACGAGCGCTGCGACGGCACGCACGATGCGTGTCCGGTCGACGGCTTCAAGCCCGCGGGCATCGAGTGTCGCGCGGCGGCCGGCGTCTGTGACGCGGCGGAGTCCTGCACCGGCTCGGGTGCCGGCTGCCCCGACGATGCGAAGAAGATCGACGTCTGCCGCCCGGCAGCGGGCCCCTGCGACGCCGACGAGCGCTGCGACGGCACGCACGACGCGTGCCCGGCGGATGGGTTCAAGGCCGCGGGCACCGAGTGTCGCGCCGCCGCCGGCATCTGCGATGCGGCGGAGTCGTGCACCGGCTCCGACGCCGCCTGCCCCGCGGACGTGAAGAAGACGTCCGACGTCTGCCGGCCGGCGGCCGGCCCGTGCGACGTCGACGAGCGGTGCGACGGGGCGCACGACGCCTGCCCGGCCGACGGCTTCAAGGCCGCGGGGACCGAGTGTCGCGCCGCCGCGGGCGTCTGCGACGCGGCGGAGTCGTGCACCGGCTCCGACGCCGCCTGTCCCGCCGACGTGAAGAAGACGTCCGACGTCTGCCGGCCGGCGGCGGGCCCGTGCGACGTCGACGAGCGGTGCGACGGGGCGCACGACGCCTGCCCGGCCGACGGCTTCAAGGCTGCCGGCACCGAGTGCCGTGCGGCCGCCGGTGTGTGCGACGCGGCGGAGTCCTGCACCGGCTCCGACGCGGCCTGTCCTGCCGACGTGAAGAAGACGTCCGACGTCTGCCGTCCGGCGGCCGGTCCGTGCGATGTCGAGGAGCGTTGTGACGGGACGCACGATGCCTGCCCGGCCGACGCCTTCCAGCCGGCGACCGTCACGTGCCGCGATGCGGCCGGCGTCTGCGACGTGCCCGAGCTGTGCACGGGATCGAGCGCCGGCTGTCCGGCCGACGCCAAGAAGACCGAGGTGTGCCGCCCCGCCGCGGGGCAGTGTGACGCGCCGGAGCGCTGTGACGGCGCGTCGAACGATTGCCCGTCCGACCGCCCGAGTCCGAACGGCACGCCGTGCGACGACGGGAACGCCTGCACGCAGACGGACACCTGCCAGGCGGGCGTCTGCACCGGAGCGAGCCCGGTGCGGTGCAGCGCGCCGGATCAGTGCCACGACGCCGGGACCTGTGACCCCGCGACGGGCGCGTGCTCCAACCCGGCCAAGGCCGACGGCACCGGCTGCAGCGACGGGATCGCGTGCACGTGGGGTGACGTCTGCCAGGCGGGCGCATGCACCGGTGCGCCGGCGACCTGCGTGCCCCCGGACGAGTGTCATCTGGCAGCGTGCAATCCGAGGACGGGCGCCTGCTCGACGTCGCTCGCCCCCGACGGAACCCCGTGCACCGGCGGCGCATGCTTCAAGGGGCGGTGCGACTCCCCGCCCGACTGCAGCCACGCCTGGGTGAGCCCGGCGGAGCTCTGGCCGCCGAACCACAAGTACGTGACCGTCGGGGTCCGCGGTATGACCGATCCCGACGGAGACGCCATGCGCGTGGTGATCACCGGCATCCGCCAGGACGAGCCGCTGAACGGCCTCGGCGACGGCGACACGTGCCCCGACGCGTCCGGCATCGGCAAGGGGAACACCGCGCAGGTGCGCGCGGAACGCGCGGGAACGCGGGACGGGCGCGTCTACTACGTGAGCTTCTCCGCCGATGACGGCCGGGGCGGACGATGCCAGGGCACGGCGAAGGTCTGTGTCCCGCACGACCAGAGTCCCGGACACACGTGCGGCGATCAGGGCCCGCTCGTGGATTCGGCCGGCAGCTGCCGATGAGGAGGCCGGCCGGGTAGAATCCGCGGCGTGACCGCCGCTCTGTCGCCCGCGGACCTCGATCGGCTGCGGACCGCCCGCTCCGCGGTCGACCCGGCCGAGAGCCTCTTCGGTCCCGCGAGCGTCACCTGGCGCGTCAACCGCGAGGCGGTCATCCTGCTCGGCGGCGGGCGGGCGCTGCTCCTGCAGGTCGCGCACCCGCTGGTCGCGGCGGGCGTGGCGGCGCACAGCCGCTTCCGCCAGCGTCCGCTCGAGCGCCTGTGGCGCACCCTCGATCTCATGCTGACGCTCGTCTTCGCCGACGCGGCGCGGGCGATCGGGGCCGTCCGCGAGATCGAGCACGTGCACGCGCGCGTGCGCGGCGTTCTCGATGCCGGCGTCGGTCCATTCGCCCGCGGCACGCCTTACGACGCGAGTGAGCCGCGGCTCCTCTTCTGGGTCTACGCGACGCTGGTCGACACGGCGCTGGTCGCCTACGAGCGCTTCGTCGGGCCGCTCACGGCGGGCGAGCGCGCCGCCTACTACGAGGAGTCGAAGATGGGCGCACGCCTCTTCGGCATCCCCGAGCCGCTCATCCCGCCCACGCTCGTGCGCTTCGAGGAGTACATGGACGGGATGATCCACGGCGAGGTGCTGGCGGTGGGCGCGACGGCTCGCGACATCGCCGCCTCGATCCTCCGGCCGCCCGTCCCGCTTGCTCTCACACCGGCGTTCCGGGCGGGCGGCTTCTTCGCCGTCGGCCTGCTGCCACCGGCGCTGCGCGAGCGCTTCGGCTTCGCATGGAGCGCGGGACAGGAGCGGGCGCTCCGCGCGATCGCGGCCGCGGCCCGCGTCGGGCTGCCGCTCCTGCCGGGCTTTGCACGCCTCATGCCGCATGCCCGGCGCGCGGCACGACGGCGCCGTACGCCGATCAGCTGGTCGGCGGGATGATTCCGAGCTGGCCGAGGATCGTCGCCGAGTCGAAGTAGACACGCTCGCAGACGATCCGGTCTCCCTCGAAGCAGAAGAGCGCGATCATGCGGCAGGTGAACTCGCGGCCGCTCGGCGGGATGCCACGGAGCGGACCGCGGTGGGTGCCCATCAGGTCGAACTCCACGACGACGGCGTCGTCCGCGTGATGCATGGCCCGGACCTCGTTGCGCTGGTCGGGGAATGCGGCCCGCGACGCTGCGTAGTAGCCGCGGACCGCCTCCTCACCGTCGTACACCTCGCCCGTGGCGATGAGCTCGTAGCGCGGGTGCGCGAAGGTGCGGAGCGTGACGTCGAACTCTTGGCGGTTCTCGGATTCCATGTGCTCGCGCACGACCGCCTCGCGTCGGGCGCGGAGTGTCGTCGTCGGCATCCTTCGAGGCCTGTACCACTCTGCGGCGACCCGTGCGACATCGCGTCGCTTGACACGGCGGCCGCGTGAAGGACCGCCCCTGCGTCGCCGTCTAAAGCGCGGGGCACGCGATGAAGACGGGGATCGCGATGGCGGGCCTGGCCCTCGTGGGGCTGGCCGCGGCCTGGCCGGGTCCGTGGCCTCCCTCGGCCCGTGTGGCGGCGGTGCGGCTGGGGGTCCGGGTGATCGCCACCACGGCGCAGCTCCGGAGGACGCTCGGCGTCGACACCGGGAAGGGCGTGCTCGTTCTGGAAGTCGAGCCCGACGGGCCGGCCGCGCGGGCGGGTTTGCAGGCGGGCGACGTGCTGACGCGCGTCGCCGGTAAGCCGGTCGGCGACGCGGGGGACATCCTCGAGGTGCTCGCCGATCGGAAGGCCGGCGCCGAGGTGCCCGTCGAGTACGTGCGGGACCGCGAGGTGCGAACGGCGACGGTGACCCTCGCCGCAGCCCGGCAGCGGCGGATGGGGATCGACGGCTGGTGGTTCCCGGAGGGCCTCCCGCGAGCGTGGCGGCGGTTTCAGGACCGGATCGAGCGCGAGCTCAAGGAGCTCGACGAGCGCCTTCGGCGGTTGGAGAAGCATCCCGAAGTCGATCGAACCTCGGAGCAACGCTGTCGTCCGGTAGGGTCAGGACCCCCAGCCGAGGGTGGGTGCTAACTCCCGGAGCGGACCGACGTCCCGCGAGATCTCGTGGCTCCGCGAAAAATCGAGAGCCACGCCGGGGTCCAGGCCCATCCAACCTTCCGCCGCGCCTGGCATCGAACTTGCGACGCCCCACCGGTGGAGGTTGGACCGATGGCCGCGAACGTCACGCTACTCGAGCTCTTCGACGCAGTCGCAGAGCATGCCCGCTCGGAGGACGAGACGATTGCCACGATCATCTACATGGTCAACCGGGGCGCCGTCCGCCTCTGCGGGACCTTCAAAGGCGCGCGCTTCGACCTAACGCACTAGCGTCGCGCTCCATGCCGTCTGGTGGTGCGTGGCTGCGAGCCGCCCCCTGAAGGCGACGCACCAGACCGCATGAACGGCATCCGTGGAGGCCGTGAGGCCCATGTAATCGCCGAGGAAGGGCAGGCCGCGGGCCGTGGCGGCAAAGTCCAGATTGGTGCTCCGGCCGAGCCGACGCTCCCGACCGAACGTGGCGCCGCCGTCAGGCGAGGCGACGTAGCGCATGTCGACCCGGAGGGTATCGCCCCGCCGCGTCCGGTAGCTGACGAGCACGGCGCCTCCATGTGCGGCGACGGCGGGCGTGAAATGGTTCAGCACATCGCCGGGTCTGGACGGATCGACCGCGGCGAGCGGACCCCAGCTCGCCCCGTCGTCGCTCGATACGCCGAGCACGATGTCGTCCAGCCCGTCGGATCGGAAGCGTCCGTCCGCCCAGACCGCGTAGAGGCGCCCACTGACCGGGTCCACCGCCGCGGCCGGCAGCCCCCCGCCCGTACGCATCCCGGAGGCCCCGGAGCTCTGGTCCGTCCCGATCGTCACGGGCGCATCGAAGTGTTGCCCGCCGTCGTGCGACGTCTGCGACACCTGCCCGGTCGGCGGCCCGTAGAGGTTGTAGATGACGGTCACGTCGCCGCTCGGCTGCACGAGGGGCAGCGCGCCGACCGTCTGGGCGCTCGGGTCCGAAACCGTCACGAGCCCGCTCCAGGTCGCGCCGCGATCGTCCGAGAAGCGGAGCAGCGTGGGCGCCGTGCCGGCGGCGGAATCGATGCGGTCCCACGCGCCATAGACCCGGCCGAAGTGTGGGCTCCCGGGGAACGTGTCCACGGCGATCCAGTTCTTGTCGTTGAAGAGGGTGCAGGCGGAATCGTCCTGCACCAGCACGGGGGCGCCGAAGGTGAGCCCGTGGTCGTCCGAGCGCTGGACGGAGACGGCGCTGCGGCAGTCGCTCACGTCGAGGGCGAGGGTCTGGGCGTAGACCGAGCCGTCCGGCCCGATCGCCACCACGGGGTCCGAGGCACGCTCGAAGGGGCCGCCCACGGCCACGGTCAGGCCGGGCAGGTTGCCCGTCGTCCACGTCCGGCCGCCGTCCTGCGAGGTCGCGAAGCCCGGGTCGACGGAGGCGCCGTTGGCGTCGAACCGCCCCTGCTGGAAGACCGCCACCACGGTCGAGGGGTCGTTCGGGTCGAGCGCGACCGAGGGCTCCACCTGGGTGTCCGCCTCGGAGCCGGCTGCCCCCGCGAACGGGTCGGCGCTGATCTGCTGGACGAAGGTCTTCGTCCTGAAGACCTCGACGCTCTGGGCTTCGGCGTGGCCGGCCAGGACGACGACCAGGACGCTCGCCGCCGCGCTGCGGTGGGTGAGCAAGGCCGGGCGACACTAGGCCAGCGGATATTCACCGGCAAGCGCTCCGCGAGGGCGGAGTCGCGGGGACTCCTGTATTGAAGACGGGACCTTTGGGAATCTACAGTCCGCTCTGGAGTCGACTGAGACACAAATCCCCCCGTGCGACTCACCCGCCAGCTGGCCGCCGCGGCCGTCATCATCGCCGTCGCCGCCACGGCGTCCGCCCGGGCACCGAAGCCGCCGGTGTGCCGCGACGGACGGTTCGTGACGCCGCCCGGAACCCCGCCGCTCATCGCCGGCGCGATCGTTGCCGCGCCGGAAGCCCTGGTGATCGGAGGGGCGACGCCCACGATCGCGATCGCGGGGCACTGCCCGGCGGTGCGCGTGCGGATCAGGGGAACGAGGAAGGGGACGAGGGTGGTCGCCTCGTGGCCGAAGAACGCATGCGGTCCGGGGAAGGTGCAGCTCACGGCGATGATCGACGCCGGCTGCCACGCGATGCAAGGCGTGCTGAGGGTATCCAGGTCGCGCCCGGTGCACTTCATCGCACCGCGCTGTGGTGACGGGATCATCGACACGGTCGACGGCGAGGCGTGCGATGGCGCCGCCGGCTGCGACGCCGGCCAGGAGTGCAGCCCGGACTGCCGCTGCGTCGCGCGGTCTGAGCCGCCTCCCGCGGTCAGCTTCGGTGGAGACGTTCAGCCGATCTTCAGCGCGCGATGCGCGGTCCCGCTCTGCCATTCCGGCGCCACCCCCACGCAGGGTCTCGACCTGAGCCCGGGCCGGTCCTACGCTGCCATCGTGAGCCGGCCGAGCACCGAGCGCCCCGACCTGAAGATCGTCGACCCCGGCGCGCCGGCGACCAGCTACCTCGAGTGGAAGATCTCGGGCGCTCCTGCGGGGCAGAGCATCCTCGGGTCACCGATGCCGCTGACCGGTGGGCCGCTGCCGGCGGCGGAGCAGGCGATCATCCGTGCATGGATCGCCGAGGGCGCGGTGAACGATCAGCCAGCCTCGACGACCAGCACGACCGTGACCAGCACGTCGACGACGGTCGTAACCGTGACCAGCACCTCGATCACGTCGACCACGAGCACGGAGCCGCCGACCCCGACGACCAGCACCACCGTGACGAGCACGACAGTGACCAGCACGTCTACGACAGTCGCCGCCGTGACGACCACGTCGACCACGGAGGCGGCCGTGACCAGCACCTCGACCACGTCGACCACGAGCACGGAGCCGCCGACCCCGACGACCAGCACGACCGTGACCAGCACGTCGACGACAGTTGCCACCGTGACGACCACGTCGACCACGACCACGGAGCTGCCGCCCCCGACGACCAGCACGACCGTGACGAGCACATCCACGACGGTGGCGACCGTGACGAGTACCTCGACCACGACGACGCAGCCGCCGGCCCTCGTGAGCTTCCGTGGCGACATCCAGCCGATCTTCACGGCGAGGTGCGCGCTGCCGGGCTGCCACTCGGGACCAATCCCCACGCAAGGTCTCGACCTCAGCGACGGCAGCTCGTACGCCGCGCTCGTCGGCCGGTCGAGCACCGAGCTGCCAACGGTGAAGCTGATCGACCCCGGTTCCGCGACGACGAGCTACCTCCTGTGGAAGGTCGGCAAGGCTCCCGCGGGGCAGAGCATCATGGGCTTACCCATGCCGCTCCTCGGGGGGCCGCTGACGCTGGCGCAGGTGGTGACGATCAGCGACTGGGTGACGCAGGGCGCGCTCGACAACTGAATCGAGGCACGATGATCCTGGCGGCCACGGAGAACGGCATCCGCAACGTCGAGACGGGCGAGGTCATACTTGCGGGCCGCGACGTCACGCACCTCGTCGCGGCGCCGGACGGCCTCTGGGTACTCGCCGACCGCCACGAGGTGTTGCACGCTGCAGTGCCCACCGACTGGCAGACCATCCTTCGGGTCGAAGGGGAAACGGCTCGCTGCCTGCTGCCGCGCACCGACGGCACGCTCTTCGTCGGGACCGCCGGTGCGCACGTCCTGCGCCGGTCGGACGGCGGCTTGCGACGGCTCCGCTCGTTCGACGCGGTCCCGGGGCGCGACAGGTGGAGCAACCCGGCAAGCTCAGCGCCCGATGTCTGGTCGCTCGCGTCGGCCGGCGACTCGGTGCTGGTGAGCGTCCACGTGGGTGGCGTCTGGCGCTCGGAGGATGAAGGCGACACGTGGAAGCCGTCCCTCGAGCCCAAGACCGACGTGCACCAGGTCGTCGCGACGCGCGCCGGGGTGGCCGCGGTGGCCGCGCAGCGTGGGCTCGGATGGAGCCGCGACGCGGGCCGCTCCTGGTCGTGGACCACCAAGGGCCTGCACGCGTCGTACCTGCAAGCGGTCGCGATTGCGGGCGACGCGGTGTTCGTGGGCGCCTCGAGCGGACCGTTCAGCGATGATGCCGCCGTCTATCGTGCCGATGCGGCGGGCGGCGCGTTCATGCGTTGTGCGACGGGCCTGCCCGAGCGGTTCGATGCGAACGTGCGCCCGCACCGCCTCGCCGCTGCCGGCGAGCACGTCGCCGTCGCCATGGAGCGAGACGTGTACGCGTCTCACGACGCCGGCCGCTCGTGGAAGCTCGTCGCGAGCGGGCTGCCGTCGATCCGCGCCGTCGTTGTCGCCTGAGCAGGTGTCCGAGCCGGGTCACGGGACGTCGCGCGGCGGCGGTTTGGCGTGTGCGAGCGATCTTCCCTACCGGCCGCCGTGTCCCCCGTGGCCGCCGCCGGCGCCCCCGCCATGTGCGGTCCGTCCGCCGACGTTGGCTCCGCCGGCCGTCCGCCCGCCACCCATCCGACCTCGGCTGCTGCCGATCATCCCGGACGTGCGCCCTGACGAGAGCGGGTGACCGAACGCCCCGAAGCCGCTCGACCCGATTCGACCTGACTCGATGCGACAGGCTCGGGGATGGCCGGCGTCGCGAAGGCGGCACTCGTTGATGAAGCCACCCTCGAACAGCGGCGCGTAATCGTAATAGCCGCCCCCCGCGTCGAGCCAATCGTAATAGCTTGGTGGAACCGGCTGGCATGCGGTAAGTGCGGCGCCGCTCAGGATGAGCAGGACGGTGCGGCGGGGGACGAAGCTCACACCTTCAAGGTTTGCGCTCTCGGTCCAAATTTACAAGGTCGGTACTGGCTGTCCGCACGATCGCTGCCGTGGTAGTTCCAGCCCATGGCGTGGCGGCTGCTTGCCGTCCTGCTCGTGCTGACGGGCACCGCCTGGCCCGCACCCATCGTCGTCACGTGTTACGATGGCTCGTCGTCGGCCTCAGTGCGCTGGCTGCCGACTCCACGCACCGTACGCCTGAGCGTCTGCGACGAAGACCGTCATCTCGACGGGCAGTGCCAGTTCCCTAGGACGCTGCATCACGGACGCGGACTGCGCGATCTTCCCGCCGGTATGTCAGCACTGCGAACTTGGAGGTTGCGAAGGGTTTCCCACGATCAACCCGGACGGCTCCATCTCGAGCGTCATCTGCCCGATCCCACACTAGGAGCGCGACCCAAGACTTCTTGGGTCGCGGATACAGACGCGAGCGTGTGGCGCTCACGTCACGCGCCATCGCCGTGCCGCGGCTGGCGAAGCCAGCGCGGCGGAACGGACACGCGCCGTTCGAAAGGCCTCGCGACTCTCATGTGATCCGTTTGGCGATTGGGCCTGTCCGCGGCGGCTGCGAAACCGAGCGTGTCCGTCTGCCGCGCTGGCTTCGCCAGCCGCGGCAGGAGAGTCGGGCGTGATCCCGACGGAACACTCTCGCATCCGGTTCGCGACCCAAGATGTCTTGGGTCGCGCTCCTAGCTGAACGCCAGCGGGGTACCCGCCACACCATGGCGATCCTGTGGCTCCGGACTCCTAGAAGTCGCGCTCGAGCACCGTCTGCCGCCCCGCCAGCCGGGCGCGGCGGACGGCCTCGTCGCAGAGCGCCCGAAGCTTGTCGGACAGCACGTCGAGCACCGCGTCCGACGTGTTCATCCCCGAGCGGGCGCGAACGTAGGCTTTGAGTCGGGAGGCGATGACGAGGACTTCCCGCGGAGCCGGGCCGCCGGCGGGAGACGCGGGGGAGGCGCCGGCCGGCGCCCGCGCCGCGGCCCGCTCCGACCGTGTCGCCTCCTCCCGCTGCTGGCGCTCCCACTCCTCCCGTCGCGGCGAACGCCGCTCCTCGGCCCACGCGTCACGGTGCCGCAGCGTGGGCACGTGGGCGTCCCAGCAGGGCACCGAGCAGAAGGCCAGCGCCGTCCGCGGCCGATTGCACGTGGAGACGTTGCATTCCCAGTAGACGGACTCAAACGGCAGCGCCTTCTTGCACGTGCTGCAGCGCTTCCAGAACACGGGCTCGGCGGTCATGAGCGTAACGATACACTGCCGACCAGCGGGTCGCGAGTTGGGCGTGAGCTCCTACGAGACGCGCCGTTACCACGCCGCGAGAAACGCCAGCGTGGCGGCCGCCGCATTGTCGGCCGCGAGCTGCTGGTAGACGACGAACTGGAGATAGGGAATCGGTGGAAGCGTGAGCGGATCCCCTCTCCCATCGGACACACCGCGGAAGGCGATGAACGGAATCCTCTTCTCGGTCGCGATGCGCGCCACGGCAGCCGTCTCCATGTCCTGGATGACGGCGCTGCCGCCCGCGCCCGGAGCGAACGACTGGAAGAGGTCCAGAAAGAAGTTCGGGTCCAAGAAGGGGGTGGGGTCCGAGCTGACGCCGACCGCCCCCGGCGGCGCGCCACACGCTGCACACCCGAGAAGATCGTCCCCCGGGCTGATGCACGGAACCGCTCGATCCCCGTAGGGATCGGAGCTGTGCCCCTCGTCGCCGCGGTTTATCCGGAGCTCGGGATCTTCGACGCGTATTGGCGTACTGAGGTCCGAACGCAGCCCCGTGCACGCATAGTCCTCCGCGTGGAGATTGGGGTCGAGGGCCACGTTTCCGGTGAGGCGCCGGGCAATCGAATAAAGGAAACTGTCGACGCGGTACGGCGGATACGGCGGCGCGGAATGCTCGAGGTCGTCCGTCCAGTGATCGGGGACGACGACGTCTCCGATGTTGTAGCTGCTGCCGGCGACGCCGGAGAAGACGATGGCCTTCACTCCGAACGCGTTGGCCTCGAGATACGCGAGGACCGCTCGCGTCGTCCGGTCGGCATTCACGAGACCGATGCCGGTCAAGCCCATGACGACGTTCTTCCCCGCGATGGTCCCGGCAAAGAACCTCCGGCCGTTGAAGACGCCGACTTCCGTCGCGGGCGCTGCGGCGGCGAGGAGCTTTGCGCCCTCCGTCGGGTACGCGGAGAGGATGAGGACCCGTTCGTTGGGAGACCAGGCCGCAAGGACGGCCGGAGGGAAGAGCGCCCCCGCCGCCAACCCGGCGGCCAGTGCGAGATGGACGAGGCTGGCTACGAATCGACTCGCTGACCAAGTTGCTTGCCAGCGATATGTCTCCTCGCGCATCGAGTGGCGGCTACACCGGTCCACGACGCTCGACAAGACCCCATTTCACTCGTCACGGAATCCCGTACAACTCATCCTTGAACTCACGTGTATGAGGGCCTGCGCGGCGTCCAGCACCTGGAAGACCCGTCAGTGGTCGGCATCTCCCCCTTGAGCTTCCGTGAGAGTCCGTAAGCGAGGGGCGGAGAAGAGCGGCCCGAAGCCGCGGCGAGTCCGCGAGGTCACTGAGCTAGATAAGTGCGAAAGGGGGGACTTGAACCCCCACGGGTGTTTAGCCCACAGGATCCTGAATCCTGCGCGTCTGCCAATTCCGCCACTTTCGCGCACACTTACGAAGTCGCTGTCTCACTTCTGTCCCACGCCACGCCATGTAGGTCGGCAAGGTAGCGGAGGAGGCACGGCGGCTCAAGGGCTTTGCGCTGTCCCGCTGTCCCAGGTCTGACCCGCTGAGACTACGCGCTCGGCGTGGTTTTCGCGCCGGGCTTCGCCGAGGCGTTCTCTGCGGCGCCCGTGCCGGCCAGCTTCGCGAAAGCCGCCGTCAGGTCGGCGTATGAGACGATGGCGTACCGATCGAAGACAGTGCGCGTCCGGTGCCCCGGCGAGCGTCATCGCCACGCGCCCGGGTACGCCGCGCTGGACCATGTTGCGAATCTCGCTGCGCCGGAAGTCGTGCGGCACGCGGCCCGGGACACCGGTGCATCCCTCCTCGGCACGGTTCACCACTAGGGCCTCGGAGGGGCGTCTGAAAAGCCGCGTGTCTCCGTGGCTACCTCGGCCTTGCCCCAGTCCGTGGCTGTACGGGGCTGTATTTGCTTCGCCGCGGCGGACCAGCTTGCCGGCCGAGGCGCGCCTGCGGTAGGACTGCGCCCCTGGCGAGGCTCGGGTTGTGAGACGCGGCGGGCCAGGTAGAATCGAGCGGAGGACACCATGGACGCTGCCGACGCGTTGAAGCAGGAGCGCGAGTTCTTCGACGCGCATCGTGCCGAGCTGCTGAAGGACCACAAGGGCAAGTTCGTCCTGATCAAGGATTCGCAGCTCGTGGGCACCTTCGACACGGCCGAGAACGCCTATGTGGCCGGCGTCCAGAAGTTCGGCAACGTGCCGTTCCTCATCAAGCAAGTGTTGGAGACGGACCCCGTGGCGCACATCCCGGTCCTGACGCTCGGCCTGCTCGGCGCGCGTCCGTAGCCGGTGCCGATCCACAACATGATCGTCCTGGACCCGGCGGGCCAGCCGAGTCCGGACGGGCTCCAGGCGGCTGGACCGCTGCGTCCCATCGCCGTCGCTGTCCATCCGATCCTCGCGCATCAGCTCGGTGGACAAGGAGCCGCGCCACCTGCCCCGGTTGGGGGTGTGGGCTTGATCGACACGGGCGCGAGCGTGAGCGCCGTTGAGGCGGCCGTCGTGCGTCAGCTCGGCATTCCGCCGATCGGCACCATCAACGTCGGAACAGCCGGCGGCGTTCAGCAGCAGGCGCAGTACCCGGCGAGCTTCAGCTTCCCCGGAACCGGCCTGCCCACGATCAACTTCAACTTTGTGATCGGCTCGAACCTGACTGGTCAGCAGCCGCCGATCATCGCGCTGATCGGCCGCGACGTGCTGCGCCACTTCGTGATGATCTACAATGGCGACTTTGGCCAGGTGGTCCTGACCATCTGACCGAGCAGCGTCAACCGCCTGGCCCGCGGTCCCGGCGGCAAGCAGGTTGTACAGCGCAAGGCTCCTGTCGGTCCTTTCGACGTTTGCTCTGATCCCCTCGCACTGCTCACGGATCACCTCCGAGAGACGGGCGGAGGTCCTCGCCACATCACTGACCGACCCGATCTTCGTGAGGTCCCGAAGCACGAGATCGTCTTCAGCCACCGGGCCCCACCTCCGCGCGAGCGACGCCATCGGGCTGTCCCACTCCCTGTCCCAAGATTGTCCCACTCGACCTTGCGGTCGACACGTCTCCCGATGGCGGGGGTGGGTGACCACCAACGGCGGCCGGTGGCCCAACGTGTGAGAAATCTAGCGCCCAGGGGGCCATTCCCGAACACGGGCTCACGTCAGCCTCCCCCATCGCTGTCCGCCGAATCCACGTTGCGGGGGATGGCAGGCTTTGAGGCCAAGCGTACAATGCGTGCGTTCATGGGAGGCCGCCCACGGACAACGCGGACGAGAGACCCCCGGACATCGAGCGGCGCGAGACCTTGACAGAGGAGGTCGGGCAGACGAGTCTCGGACTTCGGCTGAACCACCAGATCGAACTCAGCGCTGAGGTTGTAAACAGCGACTCTGCAGTCGTGCGTCTCACGACCCGGGCGCGCGAGGGGACGACGATCGTCCTCTCGGTTCTCCAGATGCGGGCCGTGAGCGCGTTCCTGAACGAACTCATCCGGGAGGCCGAGCGGCGCTAGGTGCGAATGAGGCTCTCCAACCGCAGGCGTGTCTCGTCGAAGTTCAAGTCCGGCAGTCCGACTCGGGTGTCCTCGCCCGTCACCGCTGGCCGTATTCGCGAACGAAGGCCCGTCTCCGAGCCGCGGGGGCCGGTGGTGCCGGCGGCAGCGGACGAGGTGCTGCGACACGGAGCGGATAGGGCCACGGTGATGGCGGAGTTCCGGCAGGATCTGCTCCCTGGCGAAGAGCTCAGCCACCGCCTCGGGAGCCTCCTCTTCGGCCTCCGGCTCGCCGGTCGCGAGGCGCGGGAAGAGGCGAGCCGGCAACGGGAACGCGCGACCGTCCAGCGCCACCGAAGCCTGGTGCTCCGCCAGTGGGCGCAGGCGCTGCGACAGAGGGCGCTCGCCTGGCTCCGCTGACCGGGTTCCGCTAGCTGAGATCAACGCGACGGCGCGTGAGCGCGCTCGCGCTGCCGACCGTTATCGCGATCGCTCCAATCGCGTACACGATACCGAAGATCATCTCGCCCCGGTTCTGCGGCGCCGGGTTTCTCGTCGTGAACAGCAACAGATTGATGATCACGTATGCCGCGTAGAGCCACGCGATTCGGATCGCGTATCGTCTCATGCGCCAGATGCCCGCCGCATAGGCGAGCAGGATCACGCCGAGCGCTGAGCCGAGGATCGTGTTCGCGAGGCCCGTCTGGCGCGTGCCGAGGAACACGAGGCCGGTCTGCGGGCCTTCCAGCTTGAATGGCTTCAGCAGATCCTCGATCGCGACCAGCGCGAACAGGATCGCCAGCGTCGTGAGCAGTCCTCCTCGCTTCGCTTCGTCCATGGACGGAGCTTCTTCGGAAATTGCGGGGGTGATGTCAACCCGCCGCCCCGCGCCCGAAGTTCGTGCGGGTGGGGCGACCGTCAACTCGCCGCGCCGATGCGACGCCGGGCACCAGGGTCAGCACCGCGATCTCCCGCGGCACCCCGACGCGCACCGGCTGCCCGCTCGTGCCAAGCCCGCGGCTCACGTGGAGCCAGGACCCGCCGTCGCGGAACAGCCCGGCGTCGAAGCGGGTCATCAGGAACCGCGCCAGGTTGAAGCGCGGCAGACCGGGGACGGCCACCTGCCCGCCGTGCGTGTGTCCCGCCAGCACGAGCGGCACGCCGGCCGCCGCGGCAGGCGCGAAGACGTTCGGCCGGTGGGTGAGGAGGATGGCGGGCTCTGCCGGAGGACGTGCCGAGAGGACGTGCGGGAGGGCGTCCGCTGCCTGCAAGCGCGGCCGATCCTCGAGGCCGAGGACGTGCAGCCGGGCGCCGCCGATCTCGACCACCGCGGCCTCGTCGCGCAGCACCCGCCAGGACGTCCACCGGCGGAGCGCACCGGCGACCTTCTCCGCGTCGGCATGGCGATCGTGATTGCCGAGGACCGCGAACACCCCGTAACGCGCGGTGACGCGTGCGAGCTCCGGGATCCAGGACGCCAGGTCGGCCACCGGCGTGTCGACGATGTCTCCCGTCACGCAGACCAGGTCCGGCTCGAGGGCCGCCACCCGGTCGAATGCGTCCCGGAGCCCGCTGCGGTCGGCGAGCGGGCCCAGGTGGAGATCGCTCAGGTGGACGACGCGAAGTCCCGCGAGCGCGGCGGGCAGGGCCATGACCGGCACGTCGAGCCGGGTGACGACCAGGCGACGGTAGCCGCGCAGGTAGCCGTGGACGACCGTCCCCATGGCGAACGCGACGAGCGGCAGCGCCACGATCTCGAATCCACGCGGCAGCGAGAACGGCTCGCGCGCGCCGGTCAGCATGCCGGCCTCCGCCGGATGGCCGCCGAGGACGCCCGCCGCGATCCAGAGCCCGGCGAGCACCAGGAACGCACCGGCGCCGGCGAATGCGGCGAACCCGCCCGCCATGAGCATCCGCGCCGGCCGGTCGACGAGCGCGGGCAGCCGCGACTCGCGCTCGAAGACGCACGCGGCGAGCCGGTTCAACAGGGCCATCGCGGGCAGCGCGAGCAGCTGAAGAGCCGGGGGGAGGGCGCGGAACGGCGGCAGGAGCCAGCAGGCGAGTATCCACTCGCCGACCGCCCAGGCGATCGCGAGGCTCGTGAAGAACCGGCGGAAGAGGAGCTGATCGATCATCTCAGCGGCTCGTCGCAGCCCCAGCCCGGCATGGCGAAGGACATGGCGCCCATGCAAATTTCGGACACCCGGAGATCGCCTCGGCCGAGCGTGCGGATGCGCATCGGGCCACCATACCGAAGCGACCACGGGCGTGGAAGCAGGTCGCGTTTTTGACTCGCGGCAGGGCTTTGGTATCTCTGCCCTGATGCGCCTCGCAAAGAGCTACGAGCCGGGGGCCGCGGAGGCCAGGTGGTACGCGGTGTGGGAGGAAGGGGGCTATTTCCGCCCCGAGAGCGCCCGCGACCCGGCGGCCGCGCCCTTCGTCATGGTCATCCCGCCGCCCAACATCACCGGGTCCCTCCACATGGGGCACGCCCTCAACTGCACCCTCCAGGACATCCTTGCCCGGTACCACCGCATGAACGGCCGGCCGACGCTCTGGGTGCCGGGGACCGACCATGCGGGGATCGCCACCCAGGTGGTGGTCGAGCGGCAGCTCGGCGGGGCCGAGGCGCGCCGGGCGCTGGGACGCGAGGAGTTCGAACGCCGGGTCTGGGAGTGGCGGGAAGCCTCCGGCCGCACCATCGTGCATCAGCTCCGCCGCCTCGGCGTCTCGTGCGACTGGTCGCGCGAGCGCTTCACGCTCGACGCGGGCCTGTCGCGCGCCGTGCGCGAGGTCTTCGTCACGCTCTACGAGGAAGGCCTCATCTACCGCGGCGACCGCCTGATCAACTGGTGCATCCAGTGCCAGACCGCGCTCTCGGACCTCGAGGTGGACCACCGCGAGCAGGCGGGCACGCTCTACCACATCCGCTACGGCCCGGTGACGGTCGCGACGGTGCGCCCCGAGTCCAAGCTCGGCGACACGGCGCTCGCCGTCCATCCCGACGACGCCCGCTACCGCCACCTGGTCGGGCAGACGCTCGCGGTGGAGACGGAATCGGGCACGCTGCAGCTTCCCGTCATCGCCGATCCGGCGGTCGACCCGAGCTTCGGCACGGGCGTGGTCAAGGTGACGCCGGCGCACGACCCCGCCGACTGGGAGATGGGCCAGCGCCACGGGCTCGCGCTCCGCTCGGTGGTCGGCACCGACGGTCGCATGACCGCGGAGGCCGGCCGCTATGCCGGGCTCGACCGCTTCGAGTGCCGGAGGCGCATCGTCGAGGACCTCCGCGCGCTGGGCCTCCTCGAGCGCGAGGAGCCGTACCGGCACCGGGTCGGGGTGTGCTACCGCTGCGGCACGGTCGTCGAGCCGCTCGTCTCGCGCCAGTGGTTCGTCAGGATACAGCCGCTCGCGCTCCCCGCGACGGCCGCGGTGCGCGACGGCCGGACGCGCTTCATCCCGAAGCAGTGGGAGAACACGTACTTCGCGTGGATGGAGAACATCCGCGACTGGTGCATCTCGCGCCAGCTCTGGTGGGGGCATCGCATCCCCGTCTGGACGTGTGAAGGGTGCGGCGAGACGATCGTCGCGCGCGAGGACCTGACCACCTGCCCGGCATGCGCCGGCGACGCGCTCATCCAGGAGCCCGACGTCCTCGACACCTGGTTCAGCTCCGCCCTCTGGCCGTTCTCGACGCTCGGC
>VBKF01000207.1 GCA_005888095.1 Deltaproteobacteria bacterium
GCCTGAGCGCTCGACGCTTCGGCGGCCACAGCCTCGGTGAGTACACGGCGCTGGTGGCCGCGGGCGTGATCCCGCTCGGCGACGCCGTCCGCATCGTCCGTGAGCGCGGCCGTCTCATGCAGGAAGCGGTTCCCGCGGGTCTCGGACGGATGGTCGCGGTCATCGGGGAACGCCTGGATGGCGAGATGATCGCGCGCGTGCTCGAGGGGCTCGCCGTGACGGTCGCGAACGACAACTCCCCGGAGCAGGTGGTGCTCTCCGGCCTCGGGGACGCTGTCCGCGCCGCCGAGCGCCGCCTCGCCGACGGCGCCGGCAGCGCCGTGCTGCGGCTCGTACCGCTCGACGTGAGCGCGCCGTTCCACTCGCCCCTGATGGCGCCGATCGAGCCGGCCTTCGCCGCGGTGCTCGAGCCCGCAAGCGCGCGGTGGAACGCCGCCCACGCGACGCTCGTCACCTCGAACCTGACCGGGGGGTTCCACGATGCGGACGTGAGAGCCCTTCGCAGCCGACTCGTCCACCAGATCAGCGGCACCGTTCGCTGGCGCAGCAACATGCACGTCCTCACCGAACGACCGACGCGCGTCATCGAGATCGGGCCGGGGCGTCCGCTGCGGGGATTCTTCAAGGCGATCGGCGTCTCGGTCGAGTCGATCACGGACGTCCGCTCTGCCGAGCGCGTGATCGCCGTGCAGGGCAGGGCAGCATGAGCGCGAGCGAAGGATATCGATGAGCGCGAGCGAAGGATATCGATGACCTTCCCCTCGCACTACTGGGCCGTGATCCTGGGCGGGTCGAGCGGCTTCGGACTCGCCAGCGCCCAGAAGCTCGCCGAGCACGGCATGAACTGCTTCCTCGTGCATCGGGACCGGCGCGGCGCGATGGCTCGCATCGAGCCCGAGTTCGAGCAGATCCGGCGCCAGGGCGTCTCGCTGGTGACCATGAACGTCGACGCCCTCGATCCGGCGGCGCGCGAGGAGTGCCTCGCCCGCCTCGCCCACGCCCTCGGCGCCGGCGGGCGGGTCCGAGTCCTCCTCCACTCGATCGCCTTCGGAAATCTGAAGCTGCTGCTCCCCGAACGGGCGCCCGAGCGGCCTGCCATCGGTGAGCTCGCGCGGGCCCTCGGTATCGACGCGGCGCCGCTTGCGGCCGCAGCGAACCGCCTCTTCGGCGAGGGCTTCGCCGCGCTCGCTCCGCTCGCCGATCCGCCCGCCTACCCCTCGGGCGCCTTCCTCGACGAGGAGGATTTCGCGCGCACGATCCACGCCATGGGGACGAGCCTGCTCACGTGGGCGCGCGCGCTCCTCGACCGCCAGCTGTTCGCAGACGACGCCCGCGTCTTCGGGCTCACGAGCGAGGGCAACACGGTCGCCTGGAGGGGCTATGCGGCCGTGGCGGCCGCGAAGGTGGCGCTCGAGTCGATCTCCCGCGCCATGGCGGTCGAGTTCGCGCCCTACGGCGTGCGTTCGAACATCATCCAGGCGGGCGTCACCGACACGCCGGCGCTCCGCGCCATCCCCGGCCACGAGCACCTCGCGGGCCAGGCGCGGCTGCGCAACCCGTTTCGCCGCCTCACCACGCCGCGCGACGTGGCCAACGTGATCTACCTCCTGTCCACCGACGAGGCGGCGTGGATCAACGGTGCCCTCGTCCGCGTGGACGGGGGCGAGCACGTTGCAGGAGCCGTCTCGTGACGTTCTTCCTGCACGGCCTCGGCCACTTCCATCCCGAGAACGAGGTCACGAACGCCTTCCTCGAGGCGCTCGACATCGGGACGACGGAGGCGTGGATCATGGAGCGGGTCGGCATCCGCTCGCGCCGCACGACGCTGCCGCTCGACTACATCCGGACAACCCGCAACCGCGACCCGCGCGCCGCGCAGGAGGCGACGCTCTACACGCACGCGGAGGCGGGCCGGCGCGCGGCGGCGATGGCGCTCGCGCGGGCCGGGATCACCGTCGCGGATGTCGGTATGGTCGTCGCAGGCTCCTCGGTGATGGACACCGCGACGCCGGCCGAGGCCTGCAACATCGCGCGCGCGCTCGGCATCGAGGCGCCGGCGCTTGACGTGAACTCGGCCTGCACGAGCTTCTTCGCCCAGCTCCACCTCGTCTCGCTCATGCGGCCCGACGCGCTCCCGCCCTTCGTGCTCCTCGTCGTGTCGGAGGCGGTGACGCGGGCGGTCGACTACGCCGATCGCACTTCAGCCGTGCTGTGGGGCGACGGGAGCGTCGCGGCGGTCGTTTCGACCCGCGTGCCGGGGCGCGCCCGGATCGTGGCGACCACCCTGGCGTCGAGCCCCGAGGGCGCGGATCGCGTCGTGGTGCCGCGCACCGGCCACTTCCGCCAGGACGGACGCGTCGTGCAGATGTTCGCCATCAGGAAGACGGCGCAGCTCCTGGCGCAGCTCCAGGAGGCGCACGCGCACGACGGCCGCCGCTTCCACTTCGTCGGTCACCAGGCGAACCTGCGCATGCTCGAGGCGGTCTGCCGGCAGTGCAGCGTCCCCGGTGACCGCCATCACGCGAACGTCGAGTGGTACGGCAACACCGCCGGGGCCGGGGCCCCCTCGGTCCTCTCGATGCGCTGGGACGACTGGACGGCGGACGACGACGTCGCCGTCGTGGGGGTGGGCGCGGGGCTCACCTGGGCCAGCTATCTCCTCCGCTTCGAGGGCTCGACGTGAGCGCGAGCGAAGGATATCGATGACGTACGCGGAATTCCGGGGGCAGACGAGCTTCGCCAAGGCGGAGCTGCTCGCGTTCGCGCACGGGCGGCTGGTCGAGGACCCGCCGGCCGGCTTCGAGGCGCGCCTGCCGCTTCCCCCGCTCCTCATGGTCGACCGCATCGCCGACATCGGGCGCGACGGCGCACGCGGACGGCTCGTCGCCGAGCGCGACGTGCACCTCGACGACTGGTTCTTCCAGTGCCACTTCCTCGGCGACCCCGTCCAGCCGGGCTGCCTCGGCGTGGACGCGGTGTGGCAGCTGCTCGGCTTCTTCTGCGCCTGGTGCGGCGGTCTCGGAGTCGGTCGGGCGCTCGGGTGCGGCGAGATCGCATTCGAGGGGCAGATCCGCCCGCACGACCGAACCGTGCGCTACGAGCTCGACGTCCGGCGGTGCGCCACGTTCCCCGACACCGGCGCAACCCTCGCCATCGGCAACGCCACCGTGCTGGTCGACGGCACGCCGATCTACACCCTCAAGGGCGCGCGGACGGGCCTGTTCCGCGACCTCATCTACGCCGACTATCCGGCGGTGTCGGCTCGCGGTCGCGGGGGGCGGGCAACATGACGGATGCACGCGTCGCGCTCGTGACGGGCGGCGGGACGGGAATCGGCGCGGCGTGCTGCCGGGTGCTCGCCGCCGCGGGCTTCCGCGTCGTGGTCCACTACCGCGGCAGCGAAGCCGCGGCGCAGGCGGTGGCCCGGGAGCTCGAGGGCGCCTTCACGGTGCGCGCGGATCTCGCCGAGCCCGCCGACGTGGAGGCGCTGGTCGCGGCGATCAAGGAGCGCGCCGGCCGGCTCGACGTCCTCGTCAACAACGCCGGTCAGAACCGCAACCGCCCGACACCGACGATGACGCTCGACGACTACGACGCCGTCACGACGATCGCACGAGGGACGTGGTACCTCACGAAGCTCGTCCTGCGGCGTTTCATGCTCCGGCAGGGAAGTGGACGCATCATCAACATCACGAGCGTCGTCGGCCACACCGGCAACCAGGGACAGGTGCCGTACACGATGGCCAAGGCGGGCCTCGACGCGCTCACCAAGTCGCTCGCGCAGGAGCTCGCGGGACGATCGATCCTCGTCAACTCGGTGGCGCCGGGGTTCATCGCGACCGACATGACCGCGACGCTCCCGGAGGCCGCCCGCGACGGGATCCTGTCGCGCGTGCCACTCGGCCGGATGGGAACGCCGGCAGAGGTGGCGGACGTCGTCGTCTTCCTCGCCACGCGTGCCGACTACGTGCACGGGACGGTCGTCCACGTGAACGGAGGGCTCTATGGCGGGTGAGGCGACACCCGCCGCGGTGCTGGACGCCATGCCCCATCGGCCGCCGTTCCGCTTCATCGACGAGATCCTCGAGCTCGACGACGAGCACATCGTCGCCGCCTATCGTTTTCCGGCCGACGCGGACTTCTACCGCGGGCACTTTCCCGGCAACCCGGTCACGCCAGGCGTCCTGCTCCTCGAGGCGATGGCGCAGGCGGGGGTGGTGGCGCACGGCATCTACCTGGTCGGCCGCGACGCCCCCGGCGGCCCACCGCTGCTCACGCTGTTCACCGATGCCACCGTCGAGTTCACCGGCATGGTGCGGCCCGGGCAGCGCGTGCTGATCCGCGGACGGAAGCTCGTCTTCCGCCGCCGTCTGCTGCGGTCGGTGGTAGAGATGACCCTCGAGGACGGCACCGTCGTCTGCTCCGGCACGCTCTCGGGCATGGGAGTGCCGGCGTGAGGCGGCGCGTGGTCGTGACGGGCATCGGCGTCGTCGCGCCGAACGGCATCGGCGTGACCGCGTTCGAGACGGCGCTCCGCGAGGGCCGCTCCGGGGTGCGGGCGATCGGGAAGCTCCGCGAGCTCGGCTTCGGCTGTCAGGTGGCCGGAATCCCCGACGGCGCGGACGAGCGCGCCGGCGCCGCGTTCGATGCGGACGAGCTGCTGGCGATGAACTCGAACCACCGCTTCGCGTGCCTGGCCGCCGTGGAAGCCTGGGACGACGCGGGGCTGCGGCGCCCCGCGCGCGAGGACGGCGCCGTCGACTGGGCCACGGGCACCATCCTCGGCACGGGGATCGGTGGCATGGACACGATCGGCGAACGGGTCGTGCCGTTCACCGACGGCGGCAAGCTGCGCCGGCTCGGCAGCACGACCGTCGAGCAGGTGATGGCGAGCGGCATCTCCGCGCGCATCGGGGGCCTGCTCGCGCTCGGCAACCAGGTCACCACCAACTCGAGCGCGTGCAGCACCGGCACCGAGGCGATCGTCGAGGGCCTCGAGCGCATCCGCAGCGGCCGTGCCGAGCGCATGCTGTGTGGGGGATCGGAGGGCGCGAGCCACTACATCTGGGCGGGGTTCGACGCCATGCGCGTCCTCATGCGCGCGTCGAACGACGCGCCCGAGCGGGCCTCCCGGCCGATGAGCGCCTCGGCCGCGGGCTTCGTGCCGGCGGCGGGAGCCGGCGTGCTCCTGCTCGAGAGCCTGGAGAGCGCCCTCGAGCGGGGTGCGCCGATCCGCGCCGAGGTGCTCGGCGGCGCGGTGAACTGCGGCGGGCAACGGGCGGGCGGCAGCATGACCGCGCCCAATCCGGACGGGGTTCGTCGCTGCATTCGCGCCGCCCTCGACGACGCGGGCATCGCGCCGCGGGAGGTCGACGCGATCAACGGCCACCTCACCGCCACCGGCGCCGACCCGCGCGAGGTGCAGGCGTGGGCCGCGGCGCTCGAGCGGTCGCCGTCGACGTTCCCGCCGATCACCGCAACGAAGTCGCTCATCGGTCACGCGCTGGGCGCCGCCGGCGGGATCGAGTGCGTGGCGAGCGTCGTCATGGTGCAGGGCGGATTCCTGCATCCGACAATCAACTGCGAGGATCTGCACCCCGAGATCACGCCGTTCGCGGCGGCGATTCCGCACCGGCTGCGGCCGATGCCCGACCTGCGCGTGCTGACCAAGGCAGGCTTCGGCTTCGGCGACGTCAACGCCTGCGTGGTCTTCGGGAAGTGGACCTCCTGACGGAAGGAGAGGACGCGTGAGTGAGACCGACGTGATGAACAAGGTGGTGGGGATTCTCACCCCGTACGCGAAGAACAGCGAGGCGCTGGCGCGCGTCGGGCCGATGACGCACATCCTCGACGATCTCAAGGTGAACTCGGCCCGCCTCGTCGACGTGGTGCTGGCGTTCGAGGACGAGTTCGGCATCGAGATCGCGGACGACGACGTCGATGCCGTCAACACGGTCGGCGACGCCGTGCGGCTGATCTCGTCGAAGCTCACGTAGCCGGGAGGCCGGTGCAGCTCGGCCGGCGGGACCGCCTCGGCCTTGCGGTGCAGCGTGCGGTCGGGCGCCTGCTGTCGCCGGTGTGGGTCCCGGCGACGGTCGCGCTGATGCGCTTCGGGATGCGCTGGCGCATCGAGGGCCTGGCGGCGGCGCGTCGGGAGTACCGGAGTCTCTGGGACGCTCGCGACGGACCGCTGCTCGTGTGTGCGAACCATCTCACCATGATCGACTCGGCACTCATCGCCTGGGCGCTCGGCTCGCCCGGGTGGTTTCTCGCCCACTACCGGGCGCTGCCGTGGAACGTGCCGGAGCGACGGAACTTCGGCGGGTCGCTCGCGTCGCGGCTCCTCGTCTACCTGATGAAATGTGTGCCGGTGACGCGCGGCGGGGACCGCGCCGAGGTGGCCGGCGCGCTCGGCCGCCTCGTTCACCTGCTGGGCCGCGGAGACGCGGTGCTCGTTTTTCCCGAGGGCGGCCGGAGCCGCAGCGGCCGGGTGGACGTCGAGAACGCCACCTACGGGGTGGGGCGGATGATCGGTGAGCTGCCGCGGTGCCGGGTCCTCTGCGTGTATCTCCGTGGGGAGCACCAGGACGGGTTCAGCGACCTGCCGGCGCGGGGCGAGCGCTTCCACGTGCGGCTCGGGGCGGTTCGGCCGATGTCGGACCAGAAGGGGATGCGCCGCGCCCGCGACCTGGCGCAGCAGGTCATGCGCACGCTCGCGCAGCTCGAGCAGAGGCATTTCGATGATCGGCAATGACGTCGTCGACCTCGGCGATCCGGAATGCCGCGCCGAGGGTCGTCACCCGCGCTTCGACGGCCGTGTCTTCGACGAAGCAGAACGCGCGCTGATCGAGACGAGCGGGCAGCCGGAGCGCATCCGCTGGCTCCTGTGGGCCGCGAAGGAGAGCGCCTACAAGGCCGCGCGGAAGGAGGATCCGCGGACGGTCTTCACGCCGTCGCGCTTCCACGCCGAACGGCACGCCGACGAGCGGCTGACCGTGAGCCTCGGCGACCGCCGGTTTCTCGTCGACGTCGGCGTGGGTGTGGAGCACCTCCACGCGGTGGCGCGCGGGGCGGACGATCCGCCGGCCACCACGCACGGCGCCGTCGCGAGGCTTCCGGAGCAGGCGACGGGGAGCGAGGCGGTCCGCCAGCTCGCCATCGCGACGCTCTCGCGCCTTCTGGGCATCGCCCCCGAGGAGCTCGCCATCCGTCGCGAGGGGCGCATCCCTGCGCTCTGGCTCCGCGGTCGCCCGAGCCCCGTCGACCTGTCCCTGTCGCATCACGGGCGGTTCGTGGCCTTCGCCTGCAGGTTCCCGTGACGCATCCGATCCACTGTCTCGGCATCGTGAACCGCGGCGAGGCCGCCATGCGGTGCGTGCGTGCGGTCCGCGCGCTGCGCGCTCGCGAGGGGTCCGGTTTGCGGGCGGTCGTCCTCTACACCGACGTGGATCGCGACGCCCCCTTCGTGCGCCACGCCGACGGGGCGGTGCGGCTGCCGGCGCTGGCGGGCGAGGTCCGGGCCTATCTCGACCACGACCGGGTGATCGCGGCGCTCCGCCGCGCGGGCGCCGACGCGGTCTGGCCCGGCTGGGGATTCGTGGCGGAGGACCCCGTGTTCGCCGACCGGGTGGTCACGGAGGGCATGCGGTTCCTCGGCCCGTCGGGCGACGCGATGCGGGCGCTCGGCGACAAGGTCGCCGCCAAGCAGCTCGCGGAACGGGCCGGCGTGCCCGTGACGCCGTGGAGCGGCGGCGTCGTCGACGACGAGGCCGTGGCCGTCGGCTTCGCCGAGCGCCTCGGTTACCCCCTCGTCGTGAAAGCGGCCGCGGGCGGCGGCGGGCGCGGGATCCGGGTCGTCGAGGACGCGGCGGCCCTGCCGGCGGCGTTCCGCTCGGCGGCGGCCGAGGCCCGCGCGGCCTTCGGGGACGGACGCCTGTTCCTCGAGCGCAAGGTCTCCGGCGCACGCCACGTCGAGGTGCAGATCGCCGCCGACGCGCACGGCCATGTGCTGGCCCTCGGCGCGCGGGACTGCTCCGTTCAGCGCCGCCACCAGAAGCTGATCGAGGAGGCGCCACCGCCGGGGCTCGAGCCGTCGCTCCTCGCCCGGCTGGCGGCGGCCGCCGTGCGGCTGGCGCGGGAGGTCGGATACGTCGGCCTCGGCACCGTGGAGTTCCTGGTCGCCGGCGCCGACGCGCACTTCCTGGAGATGAACCCGCGCCTGCAGGTGGAGCACGGCATCACGGAGGCGATCACCGGGATCGACCTGGTCGAGCTTCAGATCCGCATCGCCCGCGGGGAGAGCCTCGCTGGGCTCGATCCGTGCGAGCGGGGCGTCGCCATCGAGGCGCGCGTCTGCGCCGAGGACCCCGATGCCGCCTTCGTGCCGGCGCCGGGCCGCATCGCGCGCTTCGATCCGGCGCTCGGGCCGGGCATCCGCGTGGACACCGGCGTCGCGGCCGGCAGCGTCGTCCCCCCGGCGTTCGACTCCCTGATCGCGAAGGTGATCGCGACGGGGACGACGCGGGAGGAGGCGCGGAGCCGTCTCGTCTGCGCGCTCGGCGACCTCGACCTCGTGATCGAGGGCGGAGCGACCAACACCGGGTATCTCATCGACGTCCTCGACGCCGCAGAGTTCCGAAGGGGTGGCGTCGATACCGGATGGATCGACCGTCGCCGCCGCGAGGCGACCTCGCCGGCCGACCGGGACGCGAGCGATGCGCTCGTCGGGGCCGCGATCCTCGCCTACCAGCGCCGCCGCCGCGACGCGCGGCTCAACTTCTTCGCCGACACGACCAATGTGTCGCCGATGCGCGTGCCGCCGTCGGTGGGGCAGGAGGTCGACCTCTCGTTCGGCGGCGTGGGCTATCGGCTCGCGGTGTTCGCGCTCGGATCCTGGCGCTATCGCGTCTGCCTCGACGGCCGCGCCGTCACCGTCACGCTCCGGGAAGCCGACCGGCACCTGGCGCGGCTCGAGTTCGCGGACCGGACGCGACGCGTCGTCTATGACGCGAGTGAGGTCGGGCTTCGTCTCGAGCTGGATGGACGCCCCTATGGCTTCGGCTGGGAGACCACGGGACACGTGCGCGCCGCGACGCCGGCGATGGTCGTCGGCGTGCAGGTGACGCCCGGGGAGCGCGTCGCCGCGGGACAGGTGCTCGGATTCCTCGAAGCGATGAAGGTCGAGATCACCTTCTGCGCGCCGATTGCGGGAGTGGTCGTGGAGGTCCGCGCCACGAAGGGGCAGCTCGTCGCAGCAGGCGACCTGCTCGTCGTCATCGAGCCCGAGGCCGGCCGTGCGACGGACCGCGGCGCAGCGGGGGCGCGGCTGACCCTCGGCCCAGACGTCGATCCCGTCGTCGAACCGGCGACGGGCGCCGGGGGCCCGCCCGATCTCTCGGCCCTGGACGCGCGGGACTCGCGCCAGCGAAGGTCTGCGGTCGCGGCGCTGCGCGACGAGGTCCGCACCGTCCTGCTCGGATACGACACCGATCCGGAGCGCGCTGGGAGGCTCGCTGCGCTTCTCGACTCGGCGGATCGCGGCGCGCTTTCGAGAGCGCTCGCCGACGACCTCGCCGCGCTGAGAGACGAGGTCGTCGTCTTCGCCGACCTCGAGCAGCTCTTCCTCACCGCGCCACGGTCTGCTGCCGGCGGGGGGGTCGTGCCCTCGAATGCCGCGCGTCTCCGCGGATATCTCCGTCGTATGCGCGCGGGCGGTGCGGGGATCGGGGAGGACTTCCGCGCGCTGCTGCGTACGGCGCTCGGGCACTACGGCCTGGCGTCGCTCGAGCACGGCGACGCCCTCGAGCGCGCGCTCCTCCGGCTGCTCGCGACGCAGAACGTCCCGGACCTGCGCCGGCAGCTCGTGCGCGCCGTGCTCGGCTGCCTCGCCGCGCTCGCGCGCGCGGGGGTGCCGCTCGCCGACGACGCCGCGCTCGCGGACGCGCTCGACCGGATCGCGACCATGCGGGCGCTCGTTTCCGACACCCTGGCCGACGCCGCCATCGAGGCGCATGCGGTGATCTTCGAGGGTCCCAGGCTCGAGCGGCAGGCCGAGCTCGCGGCCGAGCGGCTGGGGCCGTGGCTCGCCCGCGCGGCCGCGGACGCGAGCCCACCGCCGCAGACGGTCCTGCTCGACCTCGCGGCCACGCCCCGACACCTGTTCGACCGCATGGGACGGTGGCTCTTCGAGTCCGATGCGCGCCGCCGCCACCTCGCGCTCTCGGCCTACCTGCTCCGCCTGCTGGCGCCGGACGAGCCCTTAGCGCTGACCGCGTGCTCCGGGTCGGTCGAGAGCCAGCGTGTCGACCTGCCCGACGGGCGGGTCGTGGTCGGCGTGACCGGCACCGGCGCGGACGCGGCTCGCACGGTGACGCAGGTCTGCAGCGCGATCGCGGCGGGCGACGTCGTCGCCGGACGGTCCAGCGTGCACGCCATCGAGGTCGTGCTGCCGCGCGACGACGTCGACGGCGTCGTGGCGCGCGTGGCGGACGCGCTCGGCGCGGCGAGCTTCCCGGCGGAGCGCTGCACGCTCTCCTTCGTCCGGTCGGGCGCCGATGACGTGCACCGCACGCTCGTTCGCGAGCCGACCGGCGTGCGCGAGGACGGGAGCCTCCTCGGGCTGCATCCCGAGACTGCGGCGCGGGTCGGCTTCCCGCGACTGCGAAGCTTCGCCCTCGAACGGCTGCCGGGCGCCGACGACGTGTACTGCTTCTGGGGAAGGAGCCGGGCGGTGCCGGAGGACGAGCGGCTGTTCGTGCTGGCCGAGGTGCGCGGTCGGACCGCCGACGAGTCGGACGATGCGGCCCGGCACATCGCCGCGTTCGAGCGGCGCTTCTACCAGGCGACGAGCACGCTGCGCGCGCTGCGCAATGCGCGCGACCCACGCCGGCGCCTGCACTGGAACCGCATCGCGATCGCCGTCGGCCCCGCGATCGCGCTGGACAGGCGGGCCATCGAGGACATCGCGCGCCGGCTCGCGCCGGCGACACGGCACCTGGGCCTCGAGAAGGTCGTCGTCAGGCTCCGGCTCGGCGACCGCGTCCGCGACCCCGTCGACCTCGTCGTGAGCGACCTCACGGGGAGCGGCATGGAGATCGCGATCCGCCAGCCCGAGACCGGTCCGCTCGGGCCGGCGACCCGCTACGAGCGCAAGGTCGTCGAGGCCCGCCGGAGGCGGCTCGTCTACCCCTACGAGATCATCCGGATGCTCACGGGCGGCAACGGCGCCGGGACGGCGGGAACGTTCGAGGAGTACGACCTCGACCCGCGGAGCGATCGGCCGAGGGCGGTACGCGTCGCCCACCGCCCGTACGGCGAGAACAGGGCCGCCGTCGTCTTCGGCATCGTCAGCACGCCCACCCGGAAGGTTCCCGAGGGCATGCGACGGATGCTCATCCTCTCGGATCCCACCCGGGAGATGGGGGCGCTCGCCGCACCGGAGTGCGACCGCATCGTCGCTGCGCTGGACCTCGCCGAGCGCCTGCGGCTCCCCGTCGAGTGGATCCCGGTCTCGAGCGGGGCGCGCATCGCCATCGACAGCGGCACCGAGAACCTCGACGCGACGGCGCGAGTCGTCCGGCGCATCATCACGTTCACGGAGGGCGGCGGTGTGATCCACGTGATCGTGTACGGGGTGAACGTCGGGGCGCAGAGCTACTGGGACGCGCTCGCGACGATCGTCGGCCGGACGCGCGGCGCGCTCATCATGACGCCCAGCGCGTCCATGGTGCTCACCGGGCGCGCGGCCCTCGAGGCGTCGGGCGGGGTGGCGGCCGAGGACGAGGTGGCGATCGGCGGCTTCGAGCGAGTCATGGGACCGAACGGCGAGGCGCACTACTACGCGAGCGATCTCGCCGCCGCCGCGCACACGCTCGACGAGCACTACCGCTACACGTACGTGGTGCCGGGCGAGGCGGGACCCCGCCGGCACCGGACGACGGACCCCGTCAGCCGAGACATTCGGAAGTATCCGTACCCGCCGGAGCAGGACCACGGGTTCGCGACCGTGGGCGAGATCTTCGACGACGGCACCAACCCGGGTCGGAAACGGCCGTTCGCCATGCGCGCGGTCATGCGTGCGCTCATCGACCAGGACGGCGGCCACCTCGAGCGGTGGCGCTCGTGGGCCGGCGCGGAGTCGGCGATCGTGTGGGACGCGCACCTGGGCGGTGTGCCGGTCTGCCTGATCGGGATCGAGAGCCAGAACGTCCCGCGCGAAGGCAATCGACCGCTCGATGGCCCAGCGGCGTGGAACGCCGGCACGCTGTTCCCCCTCTCGTCCAGGAAGGTGGCCCGCGCCCTCGACGCGGCGAGCGGCAACCGCCCGGTCGTCATCCTCGCCAACCTCTCCGGCTTCGACGGCTCCCCGGAGTCGCTGCGCAAGCTGCAGCTCGAGCACGGTGCCGAGATCGCGCGCGCCGTCGTGCACTTCGATGGGCCGCTGCTCTTCCTCGTGGTCTCGCGCTACCACGGCGGGGCGTACGTCGTCTTCTCCAAGTCGCTCAATCCGCGGCTGCGCGCCATGGCGCTCACCGGATCGTACGCCTCGGTGATCGGCGGCAGCGCCGCCGCCGCGGTCGTCTTCACGCGGGAGGTGCGGGCGCGGGCGGCCGCCGACCCGACGGTGCGGCGTGCCGGCGAGGCGCTCCGCGCCGAGTCGCCGCCCGCCGCACGCGACGAGTACGAGCTCACGCTGGCCGAGGCGACGGGCGCGGCACAGGCGGCGGTCGCTGCGGAGTTCGACGCCGTCCACACCGTCGAGCGCGCGTGCCGGGTGGGGTCGCTGGACGAGATCATCGAGCCGCGCAGGATGCGGCCCGCGCTGATCCGCGCGCTCCGTGAGAGCCGCGGGTGCGTCAGCCGACCAGACGAGCTCGCGACGTTCGTCGCAGAGCCGTGACACGTTGCCGCCGCGCTCGTTGCCTCGTATGGATCGGGCGTTGGCGGCCATCTGCGATCATCTGCTCTGGGGCGCCGCGGATCTCGACCAGGCGATCGCCGCGCTCGCCGAACGCACCGCGGTTCGCGCCACCCCGGGTGGGCGGCATCCCGACCTCGGGACCCACAACGCGATTGCGGCGCTCGGCCGCAAGCGGTTCCTGGAGATCATCGCTCCCGATCCGACGCTGCAGCCCGGCGCGCTCGCCCGGCGGCTCGCCAGCTTGAAGATGCCCACGTTGATCATGTGGGCCGCGCGCACGCCGAGCGCCGCCGACACGGTCGCGCGGGCGGAGGCGGCCGGCTATCAGGCGGCTGTCATCGAGGGACACCGGCGCCGCCCCGACGGCATGGTCGTGCGCTGGAAGAACGTCTTCGTGTCCGGTCACCGCGCCGGAACGCTGGTGCCCTTCTTCATCGAATGGAACGGCGAATCGCACCCCGCGGACGACGCCCCCAGGGGCCTGCGGCTCCAGACGCTCCGTGCCGAGACGCCGCAAGCCGAGGCGCTGCGCGCCGTGCTGAAGGCGCTCGACGTACGTCTTGCGGTTCGCGCGGCGTCCAGCGCCCGGCTCGTCGCCGTGCTCGATACGCCGCGCGGCCGAATCGAGCTGGCGGGATCCTAGCCGTTGAGGCGCCTACAGCCGGATCCCGAAATAGTCGAGGAAGCGCTGGTTGTAGTCCTGATCGGAAAGATCATCGCCCATCGCGACCCACTGCTCGTCGCTGATCTTGCGGCGACCTTGGAACAGGCCGAGCGCGTCCCGCCCGACGGGCCAACGAAGGCGGTACTCCTCGCTCGTGATGGCGGCGAGGATGGTCTCGGCCACATCGTCGGGCTGGGCGGGATCGCGGAAGCCGGCCGCGAAGAGCTTGCCGTTGCGGCGCATGATGGGTTGGTATGGCGAGGTCTTGTCGTAGCGGGTTGCCGCGGCGGAGTTCTCGAAGATGCTCGTCATGACGACCCCGGGCTCCACGTTGACCACGCGCACGCCGAAGCGGCGCACCTCGTGGGCGAGCGCCTCGCCGGCGCACTCGAGCGCCCACTTCGAAGCGGAGTAGGGGATCTGATTGGGGGTGGCGACCAGCCCGGCGATCGAGGAGACGTTCACGATCGCCCCCCGCCGCCGCGCGCGCATCGCCGGCAGCACCGCCTGGATGCATCGGATCGCGCCGAAGTAGTTGGTCTCGAACATGCGCCGGTGCTCGTCCTCGGGCGTCAGCTCGAGCGGAGTGGCCCCGCCGATGCCCGCATTGTTGACCAGCACGTCCACGGGACCATGCGCCGACACCGTCTCGAACGCGCGGCCGACCGATGGCGTCGACGTGACGTCGAGCGGGATCACCTCGAGCGGCAGGTTCGCTTCGGCCGCGGCGGCACGCAGGGGCGCCGCCTTGTCGAGATTGCGCATGCCGGCGAAGACGCGGAAGCCGTGACGCGCCAGACGCACGCTGGTTGCGAATCCGATGCCGGTGCTGGTGCCGGTGACGACGGCGATCTCCATGCTCGGTCTCCTGTGGGCCTCGCTATAGCGATGCTGCCGACGAGATGCAGCACCCCGGAGGGACCTCGACTCTACGGGCCGCGGGGCTCGACACCGCCGCGGGCCGGCCCTGGTGTCCAGGCCGGCGCCGCTCCTACTCGGGGCAGCCGGCCACCGGGGTGCAGCTGCAGGTTACGGCAGGCACGACGACCGCCGGCTGGTTGGGCGTGATGGCGACGAAGCCGATGTCCCTGATCGGGGAGTTCGGGCCCGAGAACACCTCGCTCACCGCCCCGGTCACCGGCCCCACCGTGCCGTCGTAGGACTGCGGCCGGAGCGGCCCCGCCGCCCCCCCGGGGACGGTGATGGGGCCGTCGGTGTCCGGGTTGGTGGGAGCGATGAAGCCGCTCCCCGCCCGCCTGCACCCGTCGTTGTTCATGTCGACGAAGGCGCCTGACGCCCCTGCCGACGTCGGCTCGGCCTTGAGGACGATCTGGCTCACGAGCAGCTCCCCGTCGTCGTACGTCGAGCCGTTGGCACACGTGCCCTGCGGGCTCTGGCTGTCCGTCCAGGTCGTCGACAGCTCGGGCGTGGAGAGCCGGAACTGGATACCGTTCGCGTCGGGGCTGCCGTTCCCGAGCGTGCGCACGATCTTCCCCTTGAAGTCGTTCCCGGCGCCCGTGGGCGTACAAAGCGCCGCCGGCGGATCGTCATTCGTGTTCACGCCGCCCAGGCACTCGGAGCCCGGATGGCCGTTGTAGCAGCAATCCGCGCCGGGATCGCTGGTGTCGGCCATCTTGATCACGTCGTTGTCGCCCGTCTGCGGGTTGGAGGTGTTCACGACGCCCACCCCGCAGTCGATCTGGTCCACGCGCGAGCAGAGCCCGCCCAGGATGTTCACGAAGAAGGTCGGCACGACGAGGCCCGGCTGGTCGCAGCAGCCCTGCGTGCCGCGGGGGACGCAGCCGTTCGGGTTGCCCGCCACCTCGCACCCCGGGATCCCCGCGCAGGACGCGTTCGGGTTCCCGCACGGGATGCAGGCGCTGTGCTCGCAGGTCGGGAAGCTGCCCGCCGCGTTTACGGTGAAGGTCGTCTGCACCCCGGTCGGGAACGGCATCACCTGTCCGTCGGCCGTGACCCACGGGAGCTGGAGGCACGCGCCCGAGGTGCCGCCGCAGTCGGCGTCCGTGTTGCAGGTGCCGAAGCGGTTCGCTGCCGAGTTGGTCGTGCACCGCTTCTCGCCGGTGGTTCCGTCGAGCCGGTAGGTGTTCGCGATCGCCGCGCTCGGGACGATGGGCGCGCACGTCCCGACCGTGGTGGTCGTGGCGGAGGTCGTGGTGGTCGTCGTGCTGCTCGGCCCCGT
>VBKF01000208.1 GCA_005888095.1 Deltaproteobacteria bacterium
CACGGCGACGGTGCAGGAGGCGATCAACTGCACCCACGACAAGGACAGCGCCGGCCACGACGTCAGCACCGTCGCGATCATCCCCGGCGAGTAACGGCGTGTATCTGTCATGCGAGAATTCGTCACCCTCGAGGACGTGGAAGTGATCAGAAAAAGCGGTCCAGCCCTCCTGTGTCGCGTGGACGACAAGGAGGTGTGGGTCCCGTACGTCAACATCGCCATGACCGACGAGGCCACGATCCGGCGGCCAGGCGACTGTGGCCGCCTGGTGATTCCCCGGTGGCTCGCCCTCAACCTCGGGCTCGTCGGCGTGGCGGCCTGAGCGAGCGGGCGCCGTCGCGCGGCTCAGCTCGTCGAGCCGCCGGCCAGTGCATGCCGCAGCCGGCCGACGAGCCCGGCGGTCGCCTCGAGCGAGCGGGCGGTCCCGAAGACGTAGAAGTCGGGACGCTGGAGCACCACACCGACGCCGTGCTCGGCGAACCACCGCGCTTAGGTGCCGTTCAGGTCGTGAACGGGTCCGCCCGGAGCCACATGGGCGCTGATGCCGCCGAGCGAGGCGAAGAAGGCTGCGAGGTCCGGCGGTAGGATGCTCGCCGGATCGCCGGCGCCGCCGAGCAGCGTGAAGCCGCGCCCGACGACGTCGTCGAAGCGCCCGATCGTGTCACCGCGACGAACCTCGCCCTGCGGGAAGAGACGCCCGGCGAGCGGGTCGCCGTCGGCAACGAGACCGGGACCGATCGGGGGCATGGGCAGCGGCGGACTCAGGCCCGTCTCACGAGCCGCGGCGATCATCGCGCCGTCACGGGCGGCGGCCTGCTCCGGGTCGGACACGCAGACCACCTTGCCGAGCTGGATCGAGAGCTCGATCACCTGCCGCACCTGCGGAATGCGCTCCGATGCGTACGAATCGAACACGCCGACCCGCCAGCCGCGCTGGCCGAGCAGGACGGCGAGCGTTTGGCCGACCGGGCCGTAGCCGACGATGGCGACGTCGTACGGCTCGTTCATGCCGTGGCGCTCATCCGGCGCGGTGCGCGCTGGCCATCAGGGCCGCGAGATCGTCCGGGGCGATGAACGAGGGAGGAGGCGGCGGCCCCCAGCTGAACAGGCTCCTGGCGCCGTCCCACACGCCCGGCTTCCAGAGCTGATCGTCGAGGACGCAGTCCAGGTCGGCGTAGTACTCGGTGAAGTTTCCCGCCGGGTCCTTCAGGTACCAGAAGAAGTTGGACCCGATGTGGTGCCGCCCGAGCCCCCAGACGTGTCGCGCCGGATCCTTCTCGAGCATCGCCGTCGCTCCGCGACCGATCTCGTCCACGTCGTCGACCTGCCACGACGTGTGGTGCAGGAAGTCCACCGGCGCCTGCTGGATGAGGAGGTTGTGATGGTCGGTGGAGCAGCGCAGGAAGACCGCGAGGCCCCGCACGGTGTCGCTCACCTTGAAGCCTACTCCCTCGATGAAGAAGCGCTCGCTGGCCCCCACGTCCGTCGACCCGAGCACGACGTGCCCCAGCTTGCGAGGCCGCACGGGACCCGCGCGGAGCACCGCCGCGGCCCGGGCGCTCGGACGGCCAGCATGACCCGGCCCGTTCGTCGCCGGCGCCGCCGGCGCGGCCTGCCGGAGGCGCTCGGCGATCCGGAGCACCACACGGACCTGCGTGCCCGGGTCGACCGTGGTGACCGACGAGGCCTCCCGCTCGACGCGTTCACCCACCCGGGCGAGGTTGGCGGCGGCCCGCTCGAGGTCGTCTGCATCATCGACCCCGACGCCGAGCTCGACGAGGCGGCGTCGAGCCGCGGCGACCAGGGCGAGCTGCTCCCCGCCGTCGGCGGTGGCAAAGCGGCCGCCGCGCGTGGGCGTGAGCCCGAAGTCCTCGTAGTACGCCGCCGTCGCGGCGACGTCCGGGACGCCGATCGTGATCGAAGTGAGTCGGTGGAGTGCCATGGCCCCTCCTCGATGTTGCTCGTGCCCGAGCTTGGAGCCATTTGGCAAGAGGTGTCGCCGCCCCGCAGCCGCAGTGCGGTGATACCTGGCATCGCACCGAGCGCCCGGCACGGCATCCATGCGCACGCACCCGAGGAGGCAGCTGCGCGACAGCCTTGCCCGGTGTCCAAGCTGCCCTCTCATGCTCTGCGCCGGCATCATCATTGCTCCGGCGCCCGGTGGCTCCAACTTTCGGGGGATGGGACTTCAGCAACCAAGGCTTCGTGTGAAGGTCGCCAGGAACGTCTCGATCACCTTTGCGACGAGCCTGCTCTCGAGCGGCGCCACGGCGGTCGGCGCCCTCGTCGTCGCGCACGAGCTGGGGGCGCGCGGCGCCGGCCTCTTCACCCTCGCGCGGGTCGTGCCGACGGTCGTCGCGGGGGTGCTCGGTGGGGGGCTCACGATCGCCAACCCCTACTTCATCGGCGGACGGCGGCACTCCGTTCAGGCGATCGCCGAGACCAACGTCGTACTCGGGCTGGTGTTCGGTCTGCTGGGCCTGGGGGCCTGGATCCTTGCCGGGCCGCTGCTGATGACGAGCTTTTACAAGCACGTGTCGGCGTGGCCCGTGGTGATCCTGGGCGCCTCGGTACCCATCCTCCTCATGCGAAACTACCTGAACTCGATCCAGCAAGGGCTCCAGGCATTCACCGAGGCCAACCTCGTGCTCCTCGTCGAGGACCTCGGTGGAATGCTGTGCGTGATCCCGTTGCTCTGGAAGTCGCCCGCCGCGGGAACGGTTGATCTCCTCATCATCCTCGCCCCTCTCGTGGGAGCGACGGTGAGCCTTGTCGTGGCGGTCTGGGACCTGACTCGGCGCGGCATCCGGCTCTTGCCGGGGCTCCGGCCGGCATTCGCCGTCGAAATGCTGCGCTTCGGGATCAAGGGGCATCTCGCACGCATCGCGAACACGCTCAGCTGGCGCCTCGACATGATGATCCTCTCGACGCTCGGAAGCGCGGAGGCGGTGGGCTACTACGCGGTGGCGACGAAGATTGCGGAGACCGTCCGACCGCTTTCGGGGAGCCTCAACTTCGTCCTCCGTCCGCTGTTCGCGAGCCTTCCAGCGCAGGAAGCCCGGACGGAAGGCGTGCGCCTCCTACGGTCATTCTTCGCCGTCAACTTCCTCGCCGTCACGTTACTCTGGCTCATGTCCGGAATCATCATCGATCGGCTCTTCGGTCCCGATTTCGCCGCCGCCATTCCGGCATGCCGTATCCTCCTCGTGGGCCTGGTTGCCTTCGGTGTCGACGGTGTGTTGAACGGGTTCAACGTCGGTACCGGCCGGCCGGAGTTCAACGCGTATGCCGCGGTGGTGGGCCTGGTCATCACCCTGGCCGGCGACCTGACCCTCATCACACGCTACGGTTTGATGGGCGCGGCCGTGACCTCGGCCGTCGCCTACACCGCCAAGGGGCTGGCCCTGGCCGCCATCTTCGTTTCTCTCACGGCCCGGAGACCAGAGTCGCCCCGCGTGAGCGAGGCGTCGCGGCGGGCCGCATAGCGCGCCCGGCCCGCCGCGGCGATCCGTTACGGCACCGTGGTTGTCGTCGTCGTGGTGCTCGTCGTCGTGGTCGTCGTACACGCGCCGCAGACGCTTCCGGCGCCTCCGCTCACGCCCCCGGCGCCGACGCAGCTCGCCTCGTCGTGGGCCGTCTGAGCGCGCACCTTGGTGCAGTCCGCGCTCGCGTCGCACGCCTTCGCGGGGTCATTCGAGCAGGTGCCTGCGACCGTCCCGTCGCCCGGGGTTGGATCGCTGCACTTCCCCGCGTCGCTGAAGCAGCAGATCACCGCGTCGGCCTTCCCGCAGGTCGACCGGGCGGCGCAGCGGGCAAAAGTGCGGCGGACCGAGTCGTCGGTGAAGCAGCCCGCCTTGCGGAGCGCGTTCCGGTAGCGGACGACGCAGCTCACGTACTGCCCGTGGTTCTTCCACGGCTGAACTGAGGCGTTGGAAAGCGTCTTCCCGGCGCACGAACACGTCTCGGCGAGGGCCGCCGCAACGTCCGTCGGGCAGGTGACGGGCGCGGGACGTCCTTTCGCCTCCGCGCCGGGGGAGACGGCAAGACAACCTACGAGCACGAACAGCCCTGTGGCATTTCGCATGGGAACCTCCTGAGGGACGTTAGGAAGCTACGACCATGCCACCCGAGTCGCGCCCGGCGTGCCGGAACAGCCGGCGGTCCCGCCCGCACGCGGCGTGGCGCCGCGTCACGGCTTCGTCGGTGCGGGCCTCAGCCCCCGCAAGCGACCACCACGGCCGATGCCCGGGTGCGTGGCTACGTTGACCGCAAGTTGGTCGTGGAGTAGCTGCCGTGCCGAAAGGAGGGGCACATGACGCGCACCTCGCTCACGATCGGACTCGTCTGCCTGGCGTCGGTGGTCGTCGCGCAGGATCCCGTGAAGGTCGATCCGAAGCACTACCGCGTGGAGTTCGAGAACGCGCAGGTGCGGGTGCTGCACATCCAGTACGGCCCGCACGAGAAGTCCGTCATGCACCACCATCCCGCCGGTGTCGCCGTCTTCCTGTCGGATCAGGATGCGAAGTTCACCATGCCGGACGGAAAGACCGTCGAGCGGCACGGGAAGGCGGGACAGGCGCTGTGGATGGCGGCAGAGACCCACCTTCCCGAGAACGTCGGCGACAAGCCGCTCGACGTGATCCTCGTCGAAATGAAGGGTGGCGGGTACGGAGCGAAGCGACACCAGTAGCGGGCGTTTGAGGGACGGGCCCGGCGCGGGTTAGAGTCCGCGAGGTGCAGGAGACGAGCGGCGGGCCGGACGTCGACCTCAAGGCCTGGCGGAATGTCCAGGACCCGTTTCCGGTCTTCGCCTGGCTCCGGGACCACGACCCGGTGCACTGGAGCGAGACCCTCAACTCCTGGGCGGTCACGCGCTACGACGACGTCGTCGACGTCTTCAACCGCCCCGAGACCTTCGCTTCCGATCGCTTCCGCAAGATCGACGAGCGATACGCGAGCCAGCGCCCCGCGGTGCGGGCGGTCGCCGAGGTCCTGGGACGCTGGCTCGTGTTCCGGGACCCGCCGGACCACGACCGCCTGCGGGGGCTCCTCCAGAGCTCCTTCACGCCGAGGCAGCTCGAATCGACTCGCGACCGCGTCCAGCGAACCGTCGACGCGCTCCTCGACCGCGTCGTCGCCCGCGGCGCGATGGACTTCATCCGGGAGCTCGCCTTTCCCCTCCCGGCGATGATCATTGCGGGACTCATGGGCGCGCCGGAGGAGGACCTCGAGCCGATCAAGACGTGGTCCGATCGGCTCGCGTCGTACCTCGGCGGCGCGGTCGACGAGCGCGACAACTTCGAGGAGGCCAGTGCCGGCGTCGCGGCGCTGGTCGACTACTTCCATGCGCTCCTCCGCGAGCGCGAGCGCCGCCCGCGTGACGACCTGATGAGTCTCATGCTGCGCGCCGAGCACGAGGGCGAGCACCTGACCCGCGACGAGGTGGTCGCGAACTGCGTCCTCTTGTTGTTCGCGGGACACGAGACGACGACGAACCTCCTCGGGAACGGCCTCTACCATCTGCTCCGGCACCCCGCGCAGGCGGCGCTCCTGCGCGCCGACCCCTCGCTTCTCCACAGCGCCGTCGAGGAGCTTCTGCGCTACGACGGCCCGGTGCCGGCCACCGTGAAGATCGCGACCGAGGACGTCCCCTGGTGCGGTCGGACGATTCGGCGCGGCGACATGGTGGTCCCCTTCATCGCGTCGGCCAACCGCGACCCGCGGCAGTTTCCCGACCCCGACACGCTCGACGTACGCCGGCAACCCGAGCGCCACCTGGCCTTCGCCTGGGGGATCCACTTCTGCCTCGGCGCGTGGCTCGCGCGCCTCGAGGCGCGCGTCGTCCTCGACACCGTGCTCCGGCGCTTGCCGCATCTCGCGCTCGCCCCCGGGGCGCCGCGCTGGAAGCCGATGCTCTTCCTCCGCGGGCTCGAGGCGCTGCCGCTCGAGTGGGAGCCGAGATGAAGGCGGCCGTCATGCGCGCGGTCGGCGGGCCCCTCCGGATCGAGGAGATCCGGATCGACACGCCGGGACCGCGCGAGGTCCTCGTCCGGACCGCCGCCACGGGCGTCTGCCACAGCGACCTCCACGTCCTCGAAGGATCGCTCCCGAACCCGCTCCCGACGGTCCTCGGCCACGAGCCCGCGGGCGTCGTCGAAGCCGTCGGGAGCGAGGTGCGACACGTGGCGCCCGGCGACCACGTGATCGGCTGCCTCTCGGCCTTCTGCGGCACGTGCGAGTACTGCGTGGCCGGGCGCCCGAATCTCTGCGAGGGCGAGGCGACGATGCGCCGCCCGGACGACCCGCCCCGTCTCGCGAAGGACGGCGAGCGGATCGCGCAGTTCGTGCATCTGAGCGCCTTCGCCGAGCGCATGTTGGTACACGAGAACGCGCTCGTCCGGATCCGTCCCGACGTCCCGCTCGACCGGGTGGCGCTGATCGGCTGCGGCGTGACGACCGGCCTCGGCGCCGTCTTCAACACGGCGCGGGTGCAGGCCGCACGGACCGTGGCGGTCATCGGCTGCGGCGGCATCGGACTTTCCGTCGTCCAGGGCTGTCGGATCGCGGGCGCCGGGCGCATCGTCGCGGTCGACACCGTCGCCTGGAAGCTCGAGCTCGCGGTGCGTCTCGGAGCCACCGACGGGGTGAACGCCGCGGACGGGAACCCCGTACCGCGCGTCGTCGAGATGACCTCGGGCGGCGTCGACTACGCCTTCGAGGCGATCGGGCTCCCGGCGACGGTCCGCCAGGCGGTGCGCATGACGCGCAAGGGCGGGACGATCGTCATGATCGGCGTCGTGCCGGCGGGCACGAACGTCGAGCTGCCGGGCGCGGACATCGTGCTCCGCGAGAAGACGATCCTCGGCTGCATGATGGGCTCGAACCGCTTCCGCACGGACATGCCCCGCTACGTCGAGCTCTATCGGAGCGGGCAGCTCCGTCTCGACGAGATGATCTCGGCCCGCCTGCCGCTCGAGCGCGTGAACGACGCCTTCGAGGCGATGCGGCACGGGACGGCGGCGCGCAGCCTGATCGTCTTCGAGTAGGGCGCTTTCCCATGGCGACGAATCCCGACCTCGTGCGCATTCAGGAACAATTCCGCCGCCAGGCCACGGCCTACGAGCAGATGGCCTCGGTCAGCGACCGGGAAGCGCTCCGGCGGCTCGTCGCGGTCTCCCGTCCGGCGGCCGGCGAGCGGGTGCTCGACGTCGCCTGCGGGCCGGCCTTTCTCACCATGGCCTTCGCCGAATGCTCGTGCGAAGCGATCGGCGTCGACGGGACGGACATCTTCCTCGGCCACGCGCGGGATGAAGCGTCGCGACGAGGATTGAAGAACGTTCACTTCGTGCTCGGCGACGTGGAACGGATGCCGCTCGCCGACGCATCGTTCGACGTCGCGGCCTGTCGCGCCGCCGTGCACCATTTTCCGCGTCCGGAGGTCGTGGTCCGGGAGATGATCCGCGTGACCCGGCCACGCGCTCGCTTCTTGATCGCCGATCAGGTCTCCTCGGAGGACACCGACAAGGCCGCACTGCACAACGAGATCGAGCGTCTGTGCGACCCGACGCACGTGCGCGCTCTCAGTGAATCCGAGTTCGAGCTCCTGTTCGCGCGGCTCCGTCTCACCGTCGCGTTCAAGGGCCGTGCGACCATCGACTATTCGGTCGCCGAGTGGATCTCGCACGGCGGTCCGCCCCCGGAACGCGTCGCGGAAATCGAACGGAAAATGCGCGACGCGATCGAGGGAGACCGCGCGGGCCTCCAGGTTCGCGTCGAGAACGGGGAGCTCCGCTTCAGCCACACGGGGGTCGCGTTTCTCGTCGAGAAGCGCGCGTAACCGTCACCCATTCCTTCGTACCCGCGCCGGCGGCGATGTCAGGCCGCGTCGGCGATGCCGTCGAAGAACCGCCACCACAGCTCGAGCGAGCGCGCGACGGCCCGCCGCACCCCCGCCTGAAGCTCGGGGGTGGTCGCGAGGCGGATGACGATGTGGTCGCCGATCGCGCTGTGCTCGCGGTCCGCCTGCTCGTGCACGTCCCAGAAGGCCACCTGCGCGCGCGTGCATCCGTAATGCCGCTCGAGTGCCCGCGCGAATGGGCCGAACGCGCCGGGCACCTGCCCTTCCGCGGCGAGGTTGGTCGCCGCGGCGCCCTCGATGAACGGGTGCTCCCTGGTCGACCTCTCGAACCAGTCGATGAGGGCCGCCGTCGTTGCGAACGGTACCCCGTTCACCATCGCGTCGCGCGGCACGCCGACGCCCTCGCCGAAGCGAATGAAGAGCTCGGGGTGGGAGACGTTGCAGCCGGAGATGCGGCCGGTCTCTTCCTCGTAGAGGCTCTCCGCGAGCTCGATCCGCTCCTGGAGATCCGGACAGCTCGAGTGCAGCGCGCTCACGGCGCGCGGGAACTCGCGGACCTGGAGGAAGAACTGCACGACGAAGGGGCCGAGGGCGGCCCGGGGCAGTTGCCCCTCCGCAATGCGGAGCCAGAGCGGATGGCGCCCGAAGGCGCGGCCGGCGTCGATCAGCGCCCGCAGATCCTCGACGAACGCGCCGCCGCCCGGCATCGGCCGACGTGTAGCCCGCCGCGCGGGAGCATGTCCACAGCCGACGGAAACCCTTCCGTCCGCTCATGTTTCGGCCGTCTTTTCGGCCTGAGCCCTCCGCTTGCCTCGTAGTCTCAATTGAGACTACGATGCCCGGGTGCGGCGCACCGTGGTCCTGTCCCCGGACGCCGTCCGGCAGTTCCGCAAACTCAGGGCAGCCGAGCGGGCGAGGGTCCGGGATGCCATGGAAGCGAGCCTCGCGAACGATGACGCACTTGTGGAGTCGAGAAACCGCTTTCGCCTCCGGCGACCGTCGGAGGCAGCCGAGTTCGAGTTTCGGATCGGAGACGTCCGCGTGTTCTATCGCGTCGCCGGGAGAGTGGTCCAAGTCGTGCTGATCGGGAAGAAGAGGGGGAGCAGCCTCGTGATCGAGGGGAAGAGGTTCATCCTATGAGGATAGAGAACATCCGCCAGGTGAAGGCGCAGCTCAATCGGATCGTTGGCACGCTGCCGGACGAAGGGTCTGTCGTCATCACGAAGAACGGCCGCCCCTGTGCCGTGCTGATGCCCGTGACCGAGGACACCGACCTCGAAGTCCTCGCGCTCTCTCAGAACAAGCGGTTCTGGACGCTCTACGACCGTGCGAGGAAGCGCGCCGAACGCAAGGGCTGGACGCGGCTGCAAGATCTGGAGCGGTGATCGCAGCCCGCAGCACCCCCGCCTTCAAGCCGGGGCGCGCATGGCAGAGTGGAGCCGAAGGGAGTCGAACCCTCGACCTCTTGAATGCCATGCGAAGCACGGGAGGACGCCACCGTCCTCGACCGTGCGCAAGCATGCAAGAAATCGAGGGCTCCACTCCTGCCCCGCAGACGGTCGCGAACGGTCGCGCACCGTCTGACCGTCCCAGAACCGTCCCAGCAATTCTCGCGTCTAGGACTCCCCAGTGTCCGCTGCTCAGTCCCCCGTTCCACGTCGAGGGGCCGTAGCTGCTACCGATGGCGAGCCGACGGCGGCCGCGCGCCGGCTTGGCCATCGCCTTGACGCCCTCCTGGTTGCTGCGCTACGCGTGAGCCCTCCATGGGCACCGTACGAGATGCCCTGCTGCCGCTCGGCCTCGCCGCCATAGTCTACGTCTGCGCGGGGGATGGAGTGGCGGGCTCGCGCCCGCCTGAAGCGACGGCGCAACGATGTGCGGCCGCCAAGATCAAGGCGGCCGGCAAGAAAGCCCACGCGAGGGCGCTATGCTATGCGAAGGCTGCGGCTGCGGGGGTTCCGGTCAGCCAGCTCTGCCTCGACAAGGCCGACGCGCAGTTCACCGCGGCATTCGCGAACGCCGAAGCGAAGGCAAGCAAGGGCGGCGGGTGCGTTACAGCAGGAGACGACGCAGTAATCGAGGACAAGGTGGACCGATTCGTCTCCGACGTGGTGAGCGAGCTTCCGGCTACCACTACGACTACGACTACCACGATCACGACCGTGACGACGTTATGCGACTGTGGTGGCTCGTGTCTTGAGGGTGAGGTTTGCGCCTCGATCTTCTGCCTCTGCCCACCGACCTTTAGAGGATGTGCTTGTGTCGGACCCCTCCACCCCTCGACCACGTCCTGCTACTGCAGTGGAGCGTGTTGTCCGACAACGACCACAACCACGACCAGCACGAGCACGACTACGACAACGCCGTAGGAGCCTCTGCGGTCAGCCCCTCGCCAATTCTGCTCAGGATCACCAGGCCCCACCGCCTCTGCTCGACCCCTGCCGCGCCGATTTGACCGGCGAGCGCGTTTGAAATGGAATGGCAGGAGTGGAGCCGAAGGGAGTCGAACCCTCGACCTCTTGAATGCCATGCGAAGCACGGGAGGACGCCACCGTCCTCGACCGTGCGCAAGCATGCAAGAAATCGAGGGCTCCACTCCTGCCCCGCAGACGGTCGCGAACGGTCGCGCACCGCCTGACCGCCCCAGAACCGCCGCAGGTCGTCGAAAACCGGACCGGCTCTGTGGGGTTACGTGCGCGAACTACCGTTCCCCTGACCCCTGGCGGTGGCACGGGGTGAGAAATCCGCTAGCTAGTCGCGTTAGCGCAGTCCGAAGGAGATCGACTTCAGAGAGAGAACGTGAAACCGAGCTAACAGTGGTGCGCGACCACAGCGAGCAGCGCCTCCCAGTCGATTGGCTTAGTAAAGGACTCCGGGATGCCAAGTGCAAGAGCCTTCTCCCGTACCCGCCCGTCGCCCGACACGACAAGGACGGGAATCGGCGCGAGCCGGGTATCCTCAAGCTGCTCAGCCCTGAATTGCGGGCCGTTCTTCCCAGGCATCATGAGGTCGAGAAGGATCAGGCAAGGCGACGCCGCGCCACGCAAATGGTCCAGCGCATCCTGCCCCCCGGGGACGGCGATCACGTGGTAGCCCTCGATTTCAAGCGCCGCTTGCATCGCCTCCCGCTGGTCGAGACTGTCCTCAACGAGCAGGAGGTAGCCTCCATGCTCCTTGGTCATTCCGCGCTCCTTTAGTCATCGCGCTGCGCGTGCGTCAGGAAGGGCGAGAGGTGCAACACATTGGCTGCCCCGTTCACGGACCGGAAGGGTCACGGTGAATCTCGCGCCCTGGCCTTCTCCGCCGCTCTCTGCCCGGACGGTCCCGCCGTGCAGCTCGACCAAGTCTCGAACGATCGCGAGGCCGAGCCCGAGTCCACCGTGGGCGCGCATGAGTGCGCGACTCCCATCTTGGCGAAAGCGGTCGAAGACGTGGGCCAGGAAGTCGTGCGCGATACCCTGTCCGGTATCCCGCACCGAGATCGTCGCTCCTTGCTTCTCATCTCCCGCCAGCTGGACCGCAACCCGTCCGCCCCTTGGCGTGAACTTGATCGCATTGGAGAGGAGATTCCTCACCACCTGCTCTAGCCGGTCGGCGTCGCCCACGACGATGCCTGGAACGCGCGCGAGCATGGTGTCAAGTTGCACACCGCTCTCTTCTGCCGCCGGACGCGCGGAGTCCACGACGTGCCCCACGATTGCGGCGAGCTCGACCGGGTGGAGGTCCAACAAGACCTTGCCGGCGAGGATGCGCGAGACCTCAAGCAGATCGCCGATGAGCCGCTCCTCCGCGTGGGCGTTGCGGGCAACGGTTTCGAGCACATGCATGGTGGTGGCTTTGTCGAGCTCCCCCTTTTGTAGCACCCGCACCCACGTGAGAATCACGTTGAGCGGCCCGCGCAGCTCGTGCGAGACGGTGACGAACAACTCTTCCTTCGCGCGGTTCGCTGCCTCCGCTTCGCCGCGGCCCTGGTGCTCGAGCGCCAGCTCGTCGTCGAGCCCTTCCTCCACCCGCTTCCGTTGAACGTCGATCCAGGTGATGAGCAGCGTCACGGCTACGAACGCGGCCAGCGGGACTAGGCCACCCCACGCGGCGACGGAGTAGACTGGAGCGTGAATGAAGTACGAGCCGGCCAGCACACTCAAGCTGGCGACCGTGAGACCCACGGCCGCGCCTCCGTACCATGAACTGACCGCGGTGGCGCCGATGAACAGAGTGAAGAGAGTAAAAGGGCCACTCTCCTGCAGAGGCGCTAGCAGCAGCGTGAGGAACAAGGCCGCCGAAAACACCAGGAGCCCGAGCGCCCACCGAGCCCACCACCCATCTGCCATGCCGATACCTTCCTCGGAGTCCGCGCCTGGCACACGTGGGGGTAGTGAGTGCGACCCCCCGCACAGGTCGCGCTGCGGGGCTCGAACGGGCTCGACGAGCCATATACGCCCTCTGCGGCTTGTGCGCAACTGCAGGGTTTCTTGTGCAGCAGCAGACTGGAGATTTCATCCCGGAATTGGTTGGTCGGCAACTCGATCTTATCCACATATCCACAGCCTGTTGAGAACTGGCAGCGTAGCCTCGACGTAGACGGTTTAGGTGTGGAGATGCTGAAGAGCCGAATGGAGGGAGGCAAGCCCTCCCTTATCGAATTCTGGAATCTCGAGGCGGGAGGGGATACGTATCTGCCGGGAACGCCAGTATACGGGGTGCTCTCTTGCAGGAGCAGCGATGATGAATCACGACGATGACGTCCAGGAGCGCCAGCGAGACGGACTTCATGATCGGCGCGAGCGGCGCGACGCACAGGGGGTGCTCGCAGGGCACGGGGAGCACGGTTGCGCTGAGCACCTTCTCGCCCTCAAGACGGACGCCATGGAGGTTACCGTGGTGACCGAGCCAACGCAGCCAGGTCACGTCGTCCTCGCGCTCGTCGAGACGTGCACCGGGCGCGGCTTCTCCGTCTCGCTGACGCCCCTGGAGCTAGAGGTCTTGGCGTTCGGCTTGGGGCGTGTGGCCGCCAGGGTGCAGAAGGAAAGTGAGCGACGCTAGCCGTGCCGGTATGGAGCGGTCAGTGGCCGCCGAGATTTGGCCAGGCCCCTCCGCCTCCGACCCCTGCCGCGCCGATTTGACCGGCGAGCGCGTTTGAAATGGAATGGCAGGAGTGGAGCCGAAGGGAGTCGAACCCTCGACCTCTTGAATGCCATTCAAGCGCTCTCCCAACTGAGCTACGGCCCCACAGGTGGGAAGAACCCGAGCGGAGTCACGCATATAGCGTGTCGGCGCTGGGCGGTCAAACTTCTGGGCAGGCGGTGCGCAGGCGGCCTGGTGGCAGCGCGTGCTCACCTCAGGGGATGCGTGCGGAAGAAATCCAGCATGTCCTGCGTCCACAGCGACGGCCACCGCCCGTGGTTCTCGCTGCCCACCGTGTAGCCGAGTGGGTTGTCCGCGAAATTCACGTCCGCATCCGGATTGGTGCCGCAGGCGTCGAGGCAGGCAGCGACACGCTGCTGCGCCGAGTTGATGATCACGTCGGTGAAGCCGATCCGGATCGCTTGGAGCTGGGTCCGCAGCAGCTCGCCGTTCGGACAGATGCCCGCGATGTCGCAGTCGTTGTGGACGTGGTAGGTCGGCAGCCGGCGGTTGAAGAGCCGCACCTGCGCGTCGCTGCTCGGCCTTCCAAACACAGGTGTCTGCGGGCAGGGATCGTTGAACGCGCGGAACGGGTTCGGTGCGGAGTAGACCGCGAGAGCGGCGATCTGGGGCCGGTCGAGCGCGTAGAGAAACCCCATGGCGGACCCGTTGGACCATCCGGTCACGTAGATTCTCTTGGTGTCGACCTTGCCGGTGGCCACTTCTTGCGCGATGAAATGATCGATCGTCGCGGCGTCGACGTTCTGCGGGTACGCGAGGCCGCCGATGATGCGCGCGCCGCCCGACGGGTCGAGCTGCCGGTACCAGTTGTCCCAGCCGGTGCCCTGGTCGTCGGGCGCCGGATAGAAGTGGGTGGTTGCTCGACCCCACGGGGCGAGCAGGATGAAGCCGGGACGTGCCGGATCGCCGCTCACGTTCGCGGTGTCGCGGAACGCGAGGAGGTTGGTCGCGAAGGGGATGGTATCCGCGGTGAAGAGCGACGGGTGGAGGTAGACGACCAGGGGCAACGGCCTCGCGGCCGACGCGAAGGCGGGCTCGTAGAGGCAGGCATGGCGGGGCGTGCCGTCGCCGTCGGGCCACGGTCCGATCGTCGTGCCGCCCGAGCATGTCGTGACCGTCGAGTCGGGCACGATGGTGCGCGGGGCGTTGCCGAAGGGATTGCAGTCGTCGGCCGCGGCAGACGAACACACGGCCACAGCCGCGACGCAGCAGAGCAGCATCCGTCTCATCTTGCGCCCTCCGTCCAGAATCATGTTGCCGGTCCGCCGCAGCGGCCCTCCCCCGGTCCCGAATCCGGTCCCCAGTGTCCGGTATTCCGATTGTCCTGATGCCAGTGCCACGCGTGCCTGCGGGCCGCGGCGAGCCCGGCGGTGCGGAAGACGTGCAGGTAGCCCTCCCGCGTCATGACGGCCACGTCGAGCCGGCCGTTGCAGTCGAGGTCGGCCACGGCCGGCGTGAAGAGCGAGAAGCCACCCGTCCACTTGGGGAAGCCGGCGACGGGCTGGCCGGTGCGACCGTCCCACGCGTGCAGGGCCGCAGAATCGGTCGGCAGGACGATGTCCGGAAGGCCGTCGCCGGAGACGTCGGCGAGCGCGGGCGCGCTGATGAAGGCGAGCCCCTGGATGGGCTGGGCGAGCTGCGCGAGGCTCGCGCCGGTGATCGCGTCCCACGCCCCCACACCGGACCGCACCCGCACGCCCTCGCCCGGGAATTCGACCACTCCCGTCGCGACGTCCGCCGCCGACGAGCCCGTCTGCGCGATCTGCGGCACGCCGAGCCCGAGGAGATCGCCCGCCGACGGTGACGTGGTGAACGGCACGATTGCGCCGCCGGCGGCGAGCACGGCGTCGGCGAATGGCCGCGCGATGCGGGTGCGGAGGTCGACCAGGTACTGGCCGAAGAGGTTCACCGTGACGACCGCCACCGGCCCCGCCGGGAGATCGAAGACGACGGGCGAGGTGAGGCCCTCGGTGATGAAGTCCTGTGCCGTGCCGTAGCCTTGCACCAAGCCTTGGAGCGCGACGGGCCAGCCCTCGATGAGGCCGGCGTTCCCGCGCGCCGTGCCCTGGCCATAGAAGGCGAGCAGGTAGGCGGTGATCGGCCCGGTGCCCGCGGACGAGCCCTCCGGGAAGGACGTGTCCTGGAGGGCGACGACGAGGTCGGGCGTGCCGTCGCCGTCGACGTCCGCGACGGCCGGCGTGGTGACCACCTTGTCGTCCCGCGCGTAGATCTGGCCCGAGGGACGGAGCGCCGGGTAGTCGGTGTCGACGGGCCACCCGCTGACGGCGGTCCCGTCCCCGTGCCATGCGTACACGTGCCCGTCCCAGGCAGCCTGCGCGATGTCGAGCTTGCCGTCGCCGTCGAGGTCGACGAGCACCGGCGCCGCCAGCGCGCCGGTCGAACGGTTCCGATGATAGGGGGTGTCCGGCACCGGTACGGGCTGGTGTGCGAAGGCGCGGTCGGTCTCGACCGGGAAGCCCGGGAGCAGCGTGCCGTCGCCGCGCCACGCGTAGGTCCGGCCGCTCATCGTCGTGACGACGATGTCGAGCCGGCCGTCGCCGTCGACGTCACCGACGGCCGCCGGTGCCGCAATGCCGTCCCGCGGGCGATCGCCGGGGTTGGCGGCCCAGTGCGGCACGGCGAGGTAGTTGACGTCCGAGGACGGGTCCATGCCGGGCGCCGGCCCGGTGAAGACCGGGAAGCCGGGCGCCTCCCGACCGTTGGCGCGGAGCACGTGCACCGCACCGCTGGCGGTCGCGACGACGACATCGAGCGTGCGGCGCCCCTCGAGGTCGGCGATGGTCGGCGACGACTCGCCCGAGCTGCCGAGGTAGACGGGGAACCCCGCCATCTCGCCCACGTCGTGGCGCAGGTGGAAGACACGCCGATCCTCGCCGACGAGCCCGGCGGCGTCCGTCACCCGCACGCGCACGGTCACGTCGTAGCGCTCGATCGACAGCCGGTCGGACGTGATCGCGAAGTCCCCCATCCAGAACGACGACGGGATGCTCGCGAGCCGAAGCGAGGCGCACGCCGTCGCGGGTCGCGTCCCCCGTCCCGAGCCGATGGTCACGAGCTCGGCCTCGAGCGGCTGCGGGCCGAGACCGTACTCGACCTTCCAGCTGTAGCGGCCGGGATTTCGCGCCGCGACGGCGGCGCAGACACTGAGC
>VBKF01000209.1 GCA_005888095.1 Deltaproteobacteria bacterium
CTCCTTCGAGACGCGCAAGGTGGATGTCGCCCGCGCGGCGAGCGCCGGACCGTGGGACTACCTCGGCTTCGCCCATTACCTCGGCAGCGCCGGCGACTTCGCCTTCACCAACGACCTCGGCACCACCGCGAACCCCGCCGACGACCGGACGGAGCGGCGGCGGAACAACGGCTTCGACCTGGGCGACCTGACCGCGCGGCTCGGCTATCGTTCGGGCGGCCCGCTCGCCGCCGTCCTCACGAGTGACAGCTTCGTGAAGGACGAAGGTGTCCCCGGGGCGGGAAGCGTGCAGGCGCGCGACGCCCGGCTCCGGACGCTCCGCCAGCTCGCCCACCTCGACGTGAAGCTCACGCCGCTCGGCGGCCTGCCGCTCGACGCCGACGCGAGCGGCTACTTCCTCTACGACCGCCAGGCGTTCACCGACCGCCGGGGCGAGGTGAGCTTCGTGCCGGTCGACCACACCGACACGACGACCGCGGGCGGCGTGCAGGCGCTCTTCCGGAGCGCCATCGGCGCGCACCAGGTGCCGGGCCTCCTCGTCGCCGCGAGCCACGAGCGCTTCGCGTCGTCGGATCGCCTCGATCCCGCCGGCAACGCGCCCGACCGGAGCCGGCTCCGCACGACGCTCGCCGCCGAGGACGAGGTCCTGCTCGCAGCCGACCGCCTGTCGATCGTCCCGGGGCTGCGCTGGGAAGTGTTCCGCGACGATTTCCCCGGCACACCGCGCCTGCCGGTGGCGGCACGCGCCAGCGGCGTCAGCGTGCGCGACTTCCTCTCGCCCCGTCTCGGCCTTCGCGTGGAGCCGGTCCGCGGCCTCACGCTCCTCGCCAACCTCGGCCGCTATGCGCGCGAGCCCAACCTCGAGGAGCTCTTCGGCACGCGCGGCGTCGTCATCGGGAACCCGTCGCTCAGGCCGGAGGTGGCCTTCAACCGCGACGCCGGTTTTCACCTGGCGGTGCCGGGGCGCGGGCCGCTCTCGGACGCGGCCCTGGAGTACGCGTACTTCGACAACCAGGTGGACGACCTGATCATCCTCGTCCAGAACTCGCAGCGTCTCGCGCGGCCGGAGAACGTCAGCGACGCCGTGGTCCGCGGACACGAGGTGGCCGTCCGCGGGCGCCTCTGGGGCAGGCTCGGCGCCGCCCTCAACTACACGCACCAGGAGGCGCGCGACGAGGGGCCCGTCACCTTTCTGCGCGGCAAGGCGCTGCCCGGGCGGCCCGCCGACGAGGCGTTCGCGCACCTCGAGCTCGCCTGGTCGCCGACCCGGCCACTGCCCCTCGGCCGTCGGACGGCGGGGCTCTGGCCCGGGCGGCTCTTCTACGAGGCGAACGTGATCGCCGACGACTTCCTCGACCGCGCCAACGTCCGGCGCGTCTCGAGCCGCGTCCTGCACGAGGTGGGCCTGGAGCTCGCGTTGCCGGTCCCCGGCGTGCGCCTGACGCTCGAGGCGAAGAACGTCGGCGACGACCGGACGCGCGACGTGCTCGGCTTCCCGCTGCCGGGGCGGGCGCTGTTCGCCACCGTGTCGTACGGCTTCGGCGGGCGGGACGTGGGAGCAGCGCGTTAGGCTCGTGGTAGAGGAGCCATCTCATGTCCCGAGCTCCGCGAGCCGGACAACGCGGAGTCCAGGAACGTCCGGCAGCCGCCGGTCGCCGGTGACGAACGCGGTGCAGCGCCGAGCCAGGCCTGCAGCGAGCTGAAGCGCGTCCGGCGTCTTGACGCGCGAGCGGGCTCGCAGCTGGGCAGCGAGCCGGAGGACGGGACGCTCGAGCTCCACCATGAGCAGCCCGCGGGTGCGGGTGAGGACGGCTTCGTAGCGCTGCGCGAGGTCGATGTTCCCGGCGCGGTACGGGGCGACGAGCACCTCGAGCAGGGTGAGCGTGGACGTGATCGCTTCGAGCCGACCCGACGCGATCGCCTGGAAGATCGGCTCGACGGTTTCGAGATGCTTCGGGTGCTCTTCGATGAAGTAGATGAAGACCGCGGTGTCGAGCGCGACGGGTCCACGACCCAGCAGACGCGTCAGGTCCACGAGCGCCGCTCTCGCGCGACGTGGCGGTCGGGATCGACGCCCCTCCAGACCTCCTTGCCGAGCCCCCGCAGCTCGAGGATGGAGTGCGGCTCGACTTCGTCGACGGCCTCGCTCAGGATCTGGATGACTTCCTGCGCCACCGAGCGCCTGCGCCGCCGGGCGCGTGCCTGCAGCCGCTTGTAGAGGCGGTCCGGGACATTCTTCACGTTGAGGGTCGCCATCGATCCTCCAATCTTCCTCCATTTTGGAGGATATCGCGGTTCAGGGTCAACCGCTCCCCAGGGTCGCACCCTCCGTCCCGGTCGCGGCGAGCCCGCTCACGGGAGGCGCCCCCGGTTGCGTCACACGCATGCGTCGCTCCGTCAGGAAGAAGAGCGCGACCAGGCCCGCCGCCGACGCCAGGTTGCCCATCGCGATCGTGGTGAACACCGCCCGCTCGCCGAGGCCGAGGGCATGGGTGCACACGACCGCTGCGGCGAGGACCGCCACCACGCGCGCGATCATCCACGCGAGCGGGATGGTCGCACGCCCGAGACCCTGGAAGGCGAAGGCGATCACCATGCTGACGCCGACGAAGGCATACGACGGACCGATGATGTGGAAGTACTGGGCGCCGACCGCATGGATGCCGGCGTCGTCGGTGAAGAGCCCGAGCCAGAGCGCGGGTCGCCAGCAGAGCAGGAGCCCCGGGACGCCGAGCAGCACCACCGTGATCGCGGCCGCGCGGTTCACGAAGGCGCGTACCCGGTCGTGCCGGTTGGCGCCGGTTGCCATCCCGACCAGGGTGAGCACGGCGGCGGCGAGGCCGTAGCCGAACGACATCAGGAGAAAGTCGAGCCGCGTGCCGAGGCCGTAGGCGGCGAGGTCGGCCGGGCCGAGGCGGGTGACGACCGCGGTGAGCGCCATCAGGCCGACGTTGCTGATCGACGTGGAGAGCGCCGCCGGGACGCCGACCCGCAGGATCTCCCGCGCCGGCGCCAGGGTGAAGCGCGGGAGCCGGAATGCCGGGCGGACCAGCCCCCGGCCCCCGAGGACCCAGAGCGCCCGCGGCACGGTGGCGGCGAGCTGACAGGCGAGCATGGCGAGCGCCGCGCCCTCGAGACCCCAGCCGAAGCCGAACATGAAAGCGGCGTGCAGCCCATCTGGAGGACCAGCGACGTGGTGGACCACACCGCGGGCACGCGCACGTTGCCCTCGCCGCGCATGACGCTGTCGAACATGCTGCCGAGGAAGGTGATGGCCGCGCCGCCGAAGAGGACGCGCGCGAAGAGCGTGGCGCTCGCGTGCACCGCACCGCTGGCCCCCATGAGCTGGAACAGCGGCGCCGCGCACACCTGCACGGCGAGCCCGAATCCGAGACCGATCACCACGCTCAGCACGAGCGCCTGGCCCGCGAGCGCCGCCGCGTCGCTCCGCCGCCCGGCGCCGAGCGCCCGCGCCACCGCCGAGGCCGCCCCCGATCCGATCCCGCCGCCCATCGCCGTGATCGCGAGGAGCGAGACCGGGAAGACGAGCGACACGGCGCCGATCGCCTCCACCCCGAGCCGGCTGACGAAGTAGGTGTAGACGATGTTGGAGACCGCCGCGACGGCCATGACGACCGTCGTCGGCGCGGCGAGCCGCACGACGGCGGCGAGCGGCGCCATCGCCAGGAGATGATCGGGCTCGGAGCGAGCGGCGCCGGCCGCCTTCACGTCGCAGTCATGCGAGCCGGCCCCGTCGCCCGCGGAGCCGACCCTACGGGTGCATCAGGGCGCGACGCACGGCGCTCCCGAGCACACGTCGACGACCGCGCCGCCGGTCTGCAAGAAGTCCGACTTCTGCGTCCGCGCATTGGGTGAGTTGCGGGGGTCCGAGTGCGGATCGGGGCCGGTCGATGGTGCCGTGTTCGTGGTCGGCGGAGTGTTGGCGCCGCTGTCCCAGACGATCAGCGCGGAGCCGTCGAAGGGATCCGTCGGGATGGCGGGGATGCCGTAATACGGCGTCACCTCGTAGCTTCGGCCCGACGCGATCGCCGGCTGATGGATCGACAGACCGAGCGTGCGCGCCTCGATCTCGGTTGCGACGTTGGCAACCTGATGGTCGCCGAACGCCTCGTGGAGGAGGACCTTGTGCGCGGGCGTGCTGGGCAGCGGATCGCTCGTGATGTGATGCGCGTAGCCGTTCGGGTCGGAGCGGTCCCACAGCATCTGGATGAGCGCGAGGAGGAGTGGGCGCTGGAGCTGCTGCGGGTACGCCGGATAGAGGAACATCGAGTAGAGGGCGAAGTCGCTGCTGCGCGTGAGCAGCAGCGAGTAGTTCATTCCCGGCACGCCGAGCACGCCGCGAGTGATGTCCTGGGCGATCGCCATGATCGTCCCGCCGAAGATTCCGCCCTGACTGTTGCCGTCGAAGAACACGTCGCTCGTGTCGATGACCGGGTTGGCGCCGGAGTCCTGGAAGGCCGGATTGGCGACGAAGCCCGCGGGGTGGATCATGAGCCGGGCGAGGAACAGCTGATCCAGCATCGCCTGTTGCAGGCGATCGGTCAGCGACGGGAACTTCGCGAGGTTCTGAAGAATCGCCACGGCGTTCCCGACATCCTCGTTCGACATGCCGATCCACTTGGTGGCGCAGAAGACGAAGTTGTGCTCGTTGGCCATGTCCTCGACGTTGCCGGAGCTCACCTCGGTGTTGGACCCGAGCAGGCCATGCCCGTAGATGGAGGCGCGCGCCGGGACCGCGGGACCGGCCGCGCTCGGGAGCGCCATGCGGGGGATGTTGCAGACGAAGGACGCCGGTTGGGGCGTCGCCTGGTGGGTGGGCAGCCCGTTGGCGTCGAGCACGAATTTCGCGGGCGGCGTCGTGCTGTCGACGTAACGCTCGACGTCGTACGTGCCGACCACGCGGCGGAAGATCCGGGTGTCGACGCCGTCCGACGCCGTGTTGCACGTGCCCATGCCGCCACCCGTGACCGTGCAATCCGCATCCGTGCTGCACGCGCCGTAGGGATTGGTGCCGGTGCTGCACGCGTGCTCGAAGACGTTCGTCACCGTGAACGGCGGCGCGCTCGTCCCGAGGCGCGCGAAGCCGTCGTCGCGCACGAACAGCATGCGCTCCGTGAGGCTCCGGCGGCTCGCCACGGTGAAGTCCCAGGCGAGGTACAGGTCGCTGCGGGCCACGCCGGCCGAGGCGAGCGTCGTGAAGATGTCCTCCATGTGCGCGCGGCGTCCTTCCTTCACCGGGTCGCCGGTCGGGATGTTGTCGCGATAGGCGAGGAAGTCGGCGTTGGGCGTGAGGACCGTGCCGCTCGAATCCTTCATGTTCCTGAGCGCCACGATGTAGCGCGTCGCCTCGTCGAGGTTCACCGAGGGATGGATGATGAGCGAGCGGTTGGCCGCCGTGGTGGCGTTGGCGTCCAGCTCGACGAACATGAGGTGGTGCGCGAGCGTCGAGGCGTTCACGAGCACCACCGGCGCAGTGGAATCGAGCGAACGGGCGATGTCGGTGATGGGCGCCGCGCCGGTCATGGCGAGGTCGACCCCGGGCACGCGCGTGAGGATGGTGACCCCGGGGCTGAAGCCGTCGTTCAGGTTGTAGTCGCTCGCGTTCATCGACTGACCCGAGGTGTTCTTCGGCATGGCCACCGTCGTGAAATTGACCCGCTTGCCGGTGTCCGTGCTCGCGTCGGGGACCGTGAAGAAGTCGCTGGGGAACGGATAGAGGCACACGCTCGGATCCAGGAAGTCGCACGGGCAGCCGCTCGGATCGCACGGGCAGGTGCAATCGAACTGGCAGACCGCGCTTCCGCCGCACGATGAGCCGGGCGGATCACACTGCTCGCCCGGGTCGACCGAGTTGTTCCCGCAGAGGATCGTGGTCGTCGTCGTGCTCGTGGAGGTGGTGGTCGTGGTCGTCGTGGTGGTCGTCGGGCAGATCCCGATCACGTGGCCGCCGCCGTCGACCACGACCTGCTGGCCCACGCACTCGTCGTCGATCCGCGTCTCGACGGCGCCGTCCTGACCGTCTCCCGTGCACCCCGTGACCTTGTCGAAGGCCTTCACGAAACGGCCGTTCGCCTTGTCGAGGCAGCCGCCCGGGGCGCTGTCCACCGCCGCCTCCTTGGTGGCCGCCTTCGCGTAACAGCCGAGCTTGCTCGACGCCTTCTTGCCTGCTGCCTTCAGCCGGGCGGATTCGCATTTGCTTGCGGTCGCCGCCGTCGTGCCGTCCGGGAGGGCAGCCCGGATCTGGTCTCGGCAGTCGTCGGCGATCGCCTCGCAGTCCGATTGCATCCCCGGGCACGTCCCTGCCTTGGCGAACGCCGTCGCGAACTTGCCGAGGACCTTCGCATCACAAGCGGCCTGGAGCGACGGGTCGCCCTTGGTCGCCACCTTCGCCTGGCAGGCGAGCAGGCCCGATTCCTTCTTGCCGATGGCCTTCAGCTTTGCGGCCGTGCACTTGTCGGCGACCGCCGTGCCCGCGGTCAGCGCCAGGCAGGCGGCGACGGCCAGGCCGAGCGCAACCCGGTGGGTCAGGGAATCGAGCATCGAGGGGGGTCTCCTCTTCGTGCTCGCTCGACAACGCGTCAAGCGAGGATCCAGAGCGTTTACCGCTTTGTCAGCCGAGACGTCAATTGAAAAATTTGTATCTCCCGGCAGGCATGCCACGACGTCACCGAGGGCCAACGGCGTCGCAATTTTCCTTGACGGCGGCGTGCCCTTGGCATATTCGACGACCAGGGATCGTGTCATCGCGACGCGGGGTCAGCAATCGTTTGCGACGCCGGCGTCGTCCTTGGTAAGCCTCCTCGCCCGAGGAGGTGCCCACCATGCGTGCGCTCGCGATCTTCGCCACGGCGTCCGTTCTCGCGCTGCCGCTCGCCGCCGCGGCGGCCCCGGACTGTGACGGGGGACGGGTCTATTCGCTCCGCCTCCGGCCGGACCGGATTCGATTCCACGCGAGCCTCACGCGCCGCGGTGTGACGCACGACACGCTCGTGACGGCGCCGGGAGGGCTCCGGCTCGAGATCTTCGACGCCGACGACCCCGCCGTCGTCCTCTATTCGACCACGATTCCCGCCGACCGGTTCGCGCCGCACGGCCAGGCGACCCGCTATACCGGTGGCGGCGCCTTCCACGGCGCGATCACGCTGCGGAACTCGCGCCGCCAGCGCGACACGGTGCGCCTCTCGGTGCACGCTGTCGACGCAGCCGTCACCGGCCTCGGCGGCCCCCGGGACCTTCGCGTGCGGATCGTGACCGACGGCGGATGCGGCCGCACCTGCGTCGCGGCGTGCGCGGCGGGGAACGGCCTCGCGTGCCATCCGAGCGCGGCCTACGTGCCCTTCCCGGACGAGCAGTTCGGCGCGTACGCGAGCCGGCCCGCGCGGCCCGTCTCCGCGCTCTGCGGCCTCGAGATCGACGCCGCGTCGCCGTGCGACTTCCTCGTCGAGGAGCGCTGCATCCTGCCATACCCCTCGTCTCGCTTCCTGGTGCCCGACGCGACGACGCCGACCGGCTTGCGCGTCCACTATCCGCCGGACGGCCTGCCGGCGAACACGCACGCCGTGCACGTCGACCCGACCGATTGGAACACGCTCGACGGCTTCAGCCCGGGACCGATGATCATGGCGCTCTTCCCGGACACCGGCTCGCCGGTCGACCTCGCAGCCACGAACGTCGCCTTCCACACGGACTTTGGGCGCTCGCTCGACGCCGATCACCCGACGGTCCTGATGAAGGCCGCCACCGGCGAGCGCGTCCTCCACTTCGCCGAGATGGACGCCAACACGAACGACGTGACGCGCAAGGCGCTCATCATCCGACCCGGGCGGCGGCTCGAGGACGGGACGCGTTACCTCGTCGCCATTCGGAACCTGGTCGACACGCTCGGCCACCCGATTCGACCGCGGCTCGCCTTCCGAGCTTTGCGGGACGGGGGAACCCAGGCCGAGATCGCGCGCGCGTGCGGCACGGCGTGCGCCGCGGCGATCGGCGCGCGGCGGCCGAGCTTCGCGAGCCTCTTCCAGACGCTCGCCGACCACGGCGTCGACCCGGCGGAGCTCATCCTCGCCTGGGACTTCACGACCGCGAGCACGCAGGCGCTGACGGGCTGGATCGTCTCCATCCGCGATCAGGCGTTCGCACTCCCGACGCCGACCTTCACCGTCACGAACGTCGATGACGGTCCGTCCCATACGGGACGGGACGCCAACATCTTCGCGCGCATCTCCGGCACGTTCCAGGCGCCGCTCTTCATGACCGCCGACGCGCCGGCGTCGCGCCTGAACCTCGCCGGGGGCGTGCCGGCGCAGAACGGCTACGCCACGGTGCCGTTCCTGGTCGACATCCCGCGCCTCGCCGTGGGCGGCGCGCCCGGCCGGCCGACGCTCTGGGGCCACGGCCTCCTCGGCTCCCGGACGCAGATCGGGGCGCTGTCGGTGCTCGCGAACACCTACGATTTCATCGTCGGTGGCGTCGACATGCAGGGCATGTCGAGCGACGACCTCGTGCCCGCCGTCCTCCCGATCGTGCAGGACTTCTCGAACTTCCACTACATCCCCGAACGGCTGCATCAGGGCTTCCTGAACCACCTGCTGATGGGACGTCTGATGGGCGACCCGGTCGCCGGCCTGAACTCGCATCCGGCCTTCCAGCTCGGGGCCGGCGGCGCGGGGGTCATCGACACGACCGAGACGTACTACTCGGGCGGCAGCCAGGGCGGCATCTTCGGCATCGCGATCATGTCGATCGCGACGAACTTCAAGCGCGGCTTCCTCGCCGTGCCGGGCGCCAACTACTCGACGCTGCTGCACCGGAGCATCGACTTCAATCCATACCTGGCGCTCATCCGCGGCAATTATCCCGATCGGCTCGACGAGCAGCTGCTGGTCGCGCTCGGCCAGCAGCTCTGGGACCGCGCCGAGCCGCAAGGCTACCTCAGCCACCTGGCGGCGGGCGACCTCTCGAGCCCGCCAGTCCCCCACAAGGTCCTCATCCACATGGCGACGTACGACTCGGAGGTCTCGAATCTCGGCACCGAGATCATGGTCCGCTCCCTCGGCATCGAGCAGCTCACGCCGGTGCACCGGAGCTTCTTTCAGATCCCGGAGCGCGCGGCACCGTTCGACGGCTCGGCCTTCGTCGAGGTCGACCCGATGCGCGGCGGCTCGAAGTGCCACACGCCCGGCGGCACCGACCACGGGGCCGACTGCACGACGGACGCCGACTGTCCGGGACCCGGCGATCCGGCCTCGCGCACGATGTGCGCCTCCGGCATCCCGCCGCTCACCAACCAGCCGCCGGCGTTCAACAACGGCGCCCACGGCTCGACGGGATCGCCCGAGATGGGCCAGCAGATCGACGCCTTCCTCCGCCCGGACGGGATGGTCGCCCAGTTCTGCTCGGGCCCCTGCGACAACCCGGACCTGCCGTAGCGGCTGCAGCGAAGCGCAGACACTTGACTTGGAGATCGGCATCGCGCTACACGCGGCGCGACGCAGACGGGTTAGGGAAGGGGGTGCAAAGCCCCCGCTGCCCCGCAGCTGTAAGGGGGGACGACCCCGGTCACAACCACTGCCCTTCGGGGTGGGAAGGGACCGGGCGAGGATGATCCCCGAGCCAGAAGACCTACCCGGCTGACGCCAGCAGATTGGCCTTCCGCGGGGAAGGGGCTGGGGTCGCGCGCGGGTTGCTCGTCCGCGCTCCTCTCCGTCTTTGCGGCAGGCGGGATGGAGGTCAGCGACGAGCCAGGTCCGCGCGTACGCCGCCTTGGTGGTGTTTCTCGCCACGCCGGCGGCGTGGGCAGGTGATGGCGATTGCCTCGTCGAATGGCGGGTCGCGCGTGCCGAACGGACACGCGGCGGGTGGGCCGCGAGCTGTCGCGACGGCGAGACCGAGTGCGACGCCGACGGCGCGGCGGACGGCGCCTGCACCTTCGCCGCGGCGCTCTGCCTGAACGTGCGGGACCCCGCGTTGCCGGCGTGCGAGCCGGGGACGCTCGGCCGCGTACGTGCGGGCGGCCGGCGCGCGACGGCCATCTCGGCGGCCGCAGCCGCGCTCCACTTCCCGCTCTCCGCGACGGACGTGTGCACGGCCGAGGCGCCGGTCCGCGTCCCGCTCGGGCGGCGCGCCCGGCGTCAGGTCGCGCTCCACGCCCGGGCGCGCGATCTCGCCTCCGGCCGCGGCGCGCGAGCCACTCTCCGCCTCGCGTGCGCGCGCGGCGCGGCGCTCACCACCGGACCGCCACGGGCGGTCGTCGTCACCACCGACTTCGAGACCGGCCTGCTGGCCACCGTAGGCGTCGCGCCGCCGCACGCGGTCGGGCATCCCACCTCGCCCATTCATGCCGATGCGGTGGTGCGGGCGATCGGGGACCGCGTCTACATCGTGAACCGCTTCCTCGGCGACAACCTCCAGGTCCTCGACCCCGCACGCGGCCTCGCGACCCTCCTCCAGTGCTCCACCGGCCCCGGGTCGAACCCGCACGACGTGGCCGTCGTCGGTCCGCACAAGGCCTACGTCACGCGCTTCGACCGGCCCGAGCTCTGGATCGTCGACCCCGGCGCGCCCTCCTGCGCCGGCTTCTTCCTCGGGTCAATCGACCTCGGCGCCTTCGCCGACACCGACGGCCTCCCCGAGATGGATCAGATGACGCTCGTCGCCGACCGGCTCTTCGTGAGCCTCGAGCGCCTCGACCGCCGCCGCGACTTTGCGCCGGCCGGGAAGAGCCTGCTCGCCGTGATCGACACCGCGACGGACGGCGTCGTCGGCACGGTCGAGCTGAGCGGCGGCAACGCGTTCGGGGAGACGGCAGGGCTGGTGCACGAGCCCCGCACCGGCAAGCTCGTCGTCGCCGAGGCGGGCAACATCTTCCGGACCGGCGACGGCGGCCTCGAGCGCGTCGACCCGTTCGCGCTCCGCGCCGAGGGCTTCTTCGTCACCGAGGGCGACCTCGGGGGCAACGTGACCGACTTCGTGCTCGTCTCGCCCACCAAGGGCTACGCCGTCGTCATCGACGACGCCCTCCGCAACGTGCTCCTCGCCTTCGACCCGAGCCGGCGCGCCGTCACGCGCCGCCTCCTCGTGCGCCGCGAGTTCCTGCCCGAGATCGACCTCGCCCCCGACGGCACCCTCTGGCTGGCCGACCGCGCGCTGCCCGCGCCCGGCATTCGCATCTTCGACGTGGCGAGCGACCGGCCGCTCACCACGGGCGCGATCGACGTCGGGCTCCCGCCGTTCGCGATGGCGTTCGTCCCATGAGGCGCGCGCTCCTGATCGCGCTCCTCGGGGCCCTCGCCGGGCGCGCGGCCGCCGATCCGTTCGCCGACGCGGTGGTCGCCTACCAGATCGGGACCGGGGGCGGGGCAGGGCAACCAGCGCTCGTGCTGGGACCGCCGCGCGGCGGCGGCGCCTTCCAGGGCTCCACCGACACGCTCTCGCTCGGCCTCGGTGGATGGATCGTCCTCGCCTTCACCGACAACGTGATCGTCGACGGCCCGGGCCCGGACTTCACCGTCTTCGAGAACGCCTTCTTGACCCGCGGCCTCGTCACGGGCGGGCCCTTCGCCGAGCCGGGGACGGTGTCGGTGAGCGCCGACGGCGTGCACTTCGTCGCCTTCCCCTGTCAGGCGGACACGGCGCCGTACTACCCCGGCTGCGCCGGCGTCTACCCGGTGTTCGCCAACGCGGGGGACGCGAACGCGCCGTCGCCCCTCGTGCCCACGACGACGCCGATCGCGGACCTCGTCGGCGTGCCGGTCGACGGCTTCACGCCGCCAGCCGGCTCGGGCGGCGACTCCTTCGACCTTGCGGCGGTCGGGCTCACCGCGGCGCGCTTCGTCCGCATCGACGCGAGCGGTCTCAGAGCCGGCCTCGCGGGCCTCGCGGGCTTCGACCTCGACGCGGTCGCCGCCGTGCACTCGCTCGAGACCGCGGGCCTGCCCGACGCGGACGGCGACGGGTTTCCCGATGCCGTGGACGACTGTCCGACCGTCGCGAACCCCGACCAGCAGGACAGCGATCACGACGGCGTCGGCGACGCGTGCGAGACCGGCGGCGACGCGGACGGCGACGGCGTTGCGGACGCGGCCGACGACTGCCCCCGGGTGCCGAACCCCGACCAGCGGGACACGGACGGCGACGGGATCGGCGACGCGTGCGACGACTGCCCGCTCACCCCGAACCCGGACCAGGCCGACGGCGACGGCGACGGCGTGGGCGATGCGTGTGACGACTGCCCCGGCGTTCCGGACCGCGAGCAGTCCGACGGGGACGGCGACGGGGTCGGAGACGCCTGCGATCCGTGCCCCGGGGACGCGAGCTGTCTCCCGCTGGCCGCGCCGCGCTACGGCGGGGGCGGCAATCGGGGCGCGGCTGACGCGCTCCTCACCTACCTCGATCCGGTCTCTTCCCGCACGTTCGTGTCGCGGACCGCGACGACGGCAGTCATCGTGATCGAGGTCGCGCCCGGTGTGGACCCGTCGAGCTTCCGGCTCCGCGCCAGTCGTCACGATCTCACCAGGGCGGCGGGCCGCGTCACGCCGGGCTCCACGAAGATCGTCTCCATCCCGCTCAACCACCGCCGGACGACCGTGTCGCTCCGCGCCGCGGGCCGGCTCGCCGACGGCCGGCGCGCCGTCGACGTCGACCGGTTCGCCTTCGAAAGGAGTGTTCGATGAATGCACGCCGAGACCTTCTTCTCCTCGCAGTTCTCCTCGCGGCGCGGCCCGCGGCGGCGGCGGTCGTCGCCGCGTCCGGATACGCGGCGCATGCGATCCCCACGGCGGATACGGTCGCGGGCGGTGTCGTGCGCCGCGGGCCCGCCGTCCTGGTCGGGCAGGGCGCCTTCGGCGCGGGCGGCGAGCGGGTCGTCCGGCTGGACGGGGGCGGCGCGACCACGGTGGCCACCGGCTTCAACTCGCTCGGCGGCTTCGACCTCGACGCGGCCGGCACGCTCTACGTCGCCGACAACGGTGGCGAGCAAACGGGTGCCGCGACCGGCGACACTCTCTTCACGATCCCCGACGCGCTCACGCGGGCGGACGCCGTCTCCGCGGCCGGGCAGGAGGTGCTGCCGGAGGGGACGATCCCGTTCGCGATGGACGTGCTCGTCGCGCCCGACGGCTCGGTGCTGGTCAGCGACGCCGCGGGGCCGGGCGCCGGCCGCGTGGTCCGCGTACGCAAGGGCGTGGCCGCCGATCTGATCGGCGGGCTCAACATCCAGGGGATCGCGCTCGGCGCGAGGGGCGCGCTGCTGGTGAGCGCGCTCGACGACACGTACACCGTGGGCACGATCCTCCGCTACACGCTGCGTGGCGCGCCGCGCGGCACCTTCGCGAGCGGCCTCTCCGGCGCCTTCGATCACGTGCTCGACACGGACGGCGACGTCCTGGTGAGCGGCTCGGGCAAGGTGGTGGCGCTGGCTCCCGACGGCTCGGCCCTCCCCGACCGGGCGAGCGGCTTCGCGTTCTCGACCGCGATGTTTTTCGACCGAGCCCGCGACGAGCTCCTGGTCCTCGATTCCGGTGTGAGCGCCATCGACGCCGTCTGCCGCGACCGGGATGGCGACGGCGTGTGCGACGTGGACGACGACTGCCCGACGCTGGCCGACGCGGCCCAGGCGGACAGCGACATGGACGGCGTCGGCGATGCCTGCGCGTGCGCGGGCGGCCCGATCGAGAAGGCGCGGGTGACGATCGGGAACCTCGTGACGCCGCCCGGCGACGACACGGTCGCCATCAAGGGCTCGATGATCGTGCCCACGTCGCCCGCGGTGGATCCCGTCACCACGGGCATGCGCATCCTGGTCCGCGACGGGTCGGGCACGGTGCTGAACGCGACCATCCCCGGCGGCGCCTTCGACGTCCTCCACCAGGCCGGCTGGAAGGTCGCCAAGAACGGCGCCTTCACCTACCAGAGCGCCCTCGGCCTGCTCGGCATCCGGAAGGTCACGCTGAAGCCGTCGAGCAAGACGCCGGGGCGGCTGGCATTCGCCGTCACCGGCAAGGAAGGCAGCTACCCCGCCGACCCCGCGCACCTGCCGCTCAGCGCGTTCGTGGCACTCGCCAGCGACGCCGGGCAGTGCGGCGTGGCGACGTTCCCCGGGCCGGCGCCCGAGCCGCACTGCGCCTACGACGCCACGCGCGGGAAGGTGAAGTGCGGGTAGGGTTCGGGTAAGGTTCCCGCATGCGCCGCCCGACGTTCCTCGTGGTGCTCCCCCTGCTCGCCGCGTGCAGCGGCCGGCCGCCGCCGCCCGCGACGACGCCGCCCGCGCGCGTCGTCTCGCTCGCCCCGTCGATCACCGAGATCGTCTACGCCCTCGGCGCGGGGGACCGCCTGGTCGGCGTCTGCGCGCAGTGCGACTATCCCGCGGCCGCGGCGCGGCTGCCGCGCGTCGGGGGCTACCTCGTACCGAGCGTCGAGGCGGTCGTGGCGGCGCGGCCCGACGTCGTGCTGGTCGTGCCGTCACCGGGAAACCGCGACGCCGTGCGCGCCGTCGAGCAGGCGGGCGTGCGCGTGGTGGTCGTCCAGGACCGCACGCTCGCCGACCTCTGGGCCTCGATGCGCGCCGTGGGCGCGGCGCTCGGGCTCGCCGACGCCGGCGAGCGCCTGGTGGCCGACGTCCAGCGTCGGCTGGAGGCCGTCCGCGGGCGGGTCGCGGGGCTCCCGCCGCGGCGTGTGCTGCTGGTCGTCGGGCACACGCCGCTCGTCGTCGCGGGCCGCGGCACGCTCCAGGACGAGCTCGTGTCGGCGGCCGGGGGCGTCAACGTCGCCGCCGACATCGGCGGGGTCTGGCCGCAGATATCGCTCGAGCTCGTGGTGGCGCGCGCGCCCGAGGTGATCGTCGACGCGGCGATGGGGACGGAGGAGGGACGGCACGACCTCTTCGGCGGTCTGGCGACGGTGCCGGCGGTGCGCGACGGACGGGTCGTCGCCTTCGCGGGTGAGGCGATCTTCCGCGCCGGCCCGCGCGTGCCCGACGCGGCGCGCGCGCTCGCCGCCGCCATCCATCCCGAGGCGTTCGGAGCCGGTTGACCCTTCGTCCGCCCTACCTGACCGCGCGCCGGCTCGCGGCGACGACGGCCGTCCTCGCCGCGCTCCTCATGCTCTCGATCGCGGGCGCGATGCTGGTGGGCCCGGTCGCGGCGAGCCTGCGGCGCGCGCTCGTCGACCCCGAGAGCGCCGACCGCGTGATCCTCTTCCGCACCCGGCTGCCGCGCGTCCTCCTCGGCGCCGTGGTGGGCGGGAGCCTCGGCACGTCGGGGGCCGCGCTCCAGGCGCTGCTCGCGAACCCGCTCGCCTGCCCGCATCTCCTCGGCATCTCGGGCGGGGCCGCGGTGGGCGGTGTCTTGGCGCTCATCGCGGGGGCCGAAGCGATCACCGCCGTCGCGCCGCTCGCGGCCTTCGCCGGCGCGCTCGTCGCGATCGGCGTCGTCTACCTCGCCGCCCGTGCCGGCGGTCGCTCCACGCCCTACGCACTCCTGCTGGTGGGCGTCGTGTTCAACGTCCTCGCCTCGGCCGCCATCATGCTGCTCAACGTGATCGCGAGCTACGCGCAGGCACACGGCGTGCTCTTCTGGCTGATGGGCTCGCTCTCGGGACAGAGCTGGGGGCTCATCGCGGCGGCCGGGGCGTACGCGCTCGCCGGGCTCGCCTGGCTCGCCGCGCATGCCCAGGACCTCAACCTGCTGGCCGCCGGCGAGGAAGGCGCGGCCGAGCTCGGGGTCGACGTGGAACGGGCACGACGCGCCGTCTTCGTCGCCGCGTCGCTGCTCGTCGGCGCGGCCGTGTCGGTGAGCGGCATGATCAGCTTCGTCGGCCTCATCGTCCCGCATCTCATCCGCCTCGTCCTCGGCGCGGACCACCGGCTGCTGCTGCCGGCGTCGTTCCTCGGCGGCGCCGCGTTCCTCGTCTGGGCCGACGCGCTCGCCCGCACGGCGCTCGCTCCGGCCGAGCTGCCGGTCGGCGTCGTCACGGCGCTCCTCGGCGGCCCCTTCTTCCTCTTCCTCCTGCGCCGCGAGCTCGGGCGGGGCGCTTCGTGAGCGCGCTGCTCGAAGCGGCGGGCCTCCGCTTCGCGTACGGCCGGCGTCCGGTGCTCGACGAGGTGAGCCTCGCGCTCGGGCCGGGGGAGCTGGTGGGCGTGATCGGGCCGAACGGCGCCGGCAAGACGACGCTTGTCCGCCTGCTCGCGGGTGTCCTCGCGCCGGCCGGCGGCAGCGTGCGGCTCGCCGATCGCCCGTTGTCCGCCTACCGCCGCCGCGAGCTGGCGCGCCGGCTCGCCGTCGTGCCGCAGGACGCGCACCTCGAGTTCCCGTTCACCGCGCTCGAGGTGGTCCTGATGGGACGCGCGGCGCACCTGCCGCCGCTCGGCTTCCCGCGGGCGCGCGACCTCACCGTGGCGCGCGCCGCCATGCAGCGCCTCGAGGTCGCTCATCTCGAGGATCGGCCGCTCGACCGCGTCTCGGGTGGCGAGCGGCAGCGCGTCCTGCTCGCGCGCGCGCTCGCCCAGGAGCCGGAGGTGCTGCTCCTCGACGAGCCGACCACGCACCTCGACCTCCGCCATCAGGCCGGCATCCACGACGTCCTCGGCGAGCTCTCGCGGTCGCGCGGCACGGCGGTCTTGTCCGTCCTGCACGATCTGAACCTCGCCGCGATGTACTGCGACCGCCTGATCCTGCTGGCCGCCGGTCGGGTGCTGCGTGTCGGCACGCCCTCGCAGGTCCTGACCGCTGAAGCGCTCGGCGACGCGTACCGGACGCAGGTCTACGTCGGGCCGAATGATGCGACCGGAAGCCTCGTCGTGCTGCCGCTCGTCCGCCGCCGTGGCTGACTGATGTGGCAGCGACGCCGGCAACGAGCCCTCCAAGCCGTGAATTGCGCACGAGTAGCACCCGTGCTACGAGCGGTCGCCATGGCGCGCGAGATCACCCAGCGGGAGTTGCGCAACGACAGCGGGGAAGTGATGCGAGCGCTCGACCGCGGCGAGAGCTTCCTGGTCACCCGGAATGGCGTGGCAGTTGGGGAGCTGGTGCCGGCGCGACGCAGGCGTTTCGTGGCCGCCAGCACCGCCGTTGCGGCCTTCGCCGGCGCTCCTCGGCTCGCTGCTCGCCGTTTGCGACGGGACCTCGATGCCCTGATCGACCAGGATCCTCGCCCTCGTGCCTGAGCGCCGGCACGCCCGCGGGCTCGTGGACACCTCGGTCGTGATCGACCTCGATCGCGTCACCGTCCAATCGCTGCCACGGGAGGTTGCGATCTCGGTGATCACTCTCGCCGAACTCGCTGCCGGTCCGGCAGCGACCGACGATCTCGAAGAACGGGCCAGACGTCAGGACCGCCTGCAGCGCGCAGAGGCGACATTCGATCCTCTCCCCTTCGACGCGGAAGCCGCGCGGGCGTACGGGCGCGTGTATGCCGCCGTGGCTCGTGCCGGTCGCAAGGCACGCGGGCGAAGGATGGCGGACCTCCTCATCGCCGCCACGGCCGTGTCGGCGCGGCTCCCCCTGTACACGCGCAACCCAAAGGATTTCGCGCACCTCGAGAAGATCGCAACCATCGTACCGGTCGACGTGCACCCTTCGGGGTGATCCACCGCCCTCGCCCCTCACGTTCCGCGACAGCCGGCACACGTCTGCGGCTGCACAATCGACCTCCAGATCTCCCACGTCTGGACGGTGCTCTACGCTGGCCTGCCTGAGCGCGAGCAGCTCGGTCCATCAGCGTTCCTCGGACCTGTCGTAGGCCTCCATCTTCAACCGGAAGCCCTCGAAGCTCATGAGCATTCGACCAATCTTTTCCCAGGAATAACCTTTGCCGTCGATGACGAGTCGTGGAACACGGCCTGCTCCTCGTCGTCCCACTCGATCTGGCCGCGGACGACCCAGCCTTCGGCAGACTTCGCGATCTGCGGGCCCGCTGGTGTCTGCGGCTACGCCCAGAACGTGCCGCGGAGCCTCCCGTCGTACTCACTGTTATGAGTAAAATTACTCAGAGTGATGAGCAAATCTTCCGCACCCTTTCGGCGTCCCCAGGCCGCCGAGCTTGCCGGCGCCTGGCCGAGCCCCGTCGGTTCATGTCCCCGCCGCGGTGGACAGCAGAACACGATGACCTGGAGAATTGCGCTTCGGCGAGTGTCTTGACGTTCACTCCGGAGCCGGCGGAAGTGTTCGAGCAGTGCTCGGATGCCCAACGGCGTAGTCACTTCACGAGGATGGCACACGAGCAGGTGCGCGCGTTACATCGTCGTCTCCAATGCGCGGCACGAGAGCGACGTGTGGGCGAAATCGTCAGTCCCCCGTCGTCGCTGCCGTTATCCTCCCGGGAAAAGGCAACTTCCTGGAGGCGGGCACTCACCGGAGCTCGTACAAGGGGGACCAACGCAGAGCGGTCCAGACCCTATGGGGATGGAGCACGGGTTGGGGACACATGAATACCCACTTGGGCAGTCCGCTGAACTACTGCAGAATCCGGCAGTGCAACTGCAGTTCGCGGCGGAACAGTCACGGCATCCACACGAGGTTGTACAATCAAACACGCATGCTTGGCCTGCCGCGGGGCACGTTCCAGAACTGCAATCGGGGCCGCACGCCGCCGCGCACGGATTCGGCTGGCACGACCCCTGTCCGATGTCCATTCCGCCTAGCTTCGCGCATCGGGTCGCCGACGCCCGCCTACATCTGTCCGCGACGCAACAGCGATCGGGCTTCGCGACAGCGGGACGTACGGTCCCTGCCAGCAACACGGCGATCGTTGCAGCGAGAATGACGTGGTCGGGTCATGTGCCATACGCGTCTCCCTGGCGGCTACAACCACCGCGCCAACGAGATAAATCACCGTGTTCGGGTCCGCTCGATCAGCAGGTTGGTGAGCATGCTTTTCGATGAGCGTGGCCTAGCGCCTTTCGCACCATCTCGACAATCCCCTGGTTGCCGACAATGACGGCGATTTCGTCGTCGCGTCCCTTGGGGAACGGCTCGCGAGGGTGTCAGGACGGAAGCGAACCCGCGGTGGTGAGTAGGCTCGCCCATGAACGGCCGCCCCGTGATGCAGGAGCGGCCGGGCAGCGAGTTCGAGCTGCCGTGCGAACTCGTGCTGCTGGCACTCGGGTTCCTCGGTCCGGAGCTGGACACCGTGATCGCCCGGCTCGGCTGCGAGCTGACCGAGCGCGGCAACCTGAAAGCCGGACCGGACTACCAGACGACGGTGCCCGGCGTGTTCGCGTGCGGCGACGCGCGGCGGGGCCAGTCGCTCGTCGTGTGGGCGATCTGGGAGGGCCTCCCCGAGCGAGTGTTCGGAGGGCCAGCGGCACGCGGCGTCACGAACCGTGCTCGGTCGCCGGGCGCGGTGCCGTCAGGAGGACAGCATTGAAGAGGAGGACCCAGGCACCTCGGTCGACGTAATCCTGAAGGTCTGCCTCCGTCCAGCCGAACGGGAGCTCGGGATTCTCCCAGTACTCGACGAGCTGGCCGGAGACGAACATCCTTTTGCCGGCGATGGCTGATCTCATGACCCTCCCCTCCTTCACGCGGCCGCCCGGCGCGGGATGTCGGGGCTGAGATCGAAGCGCGCACCCTTGAACGAGCCGCACAGACGAACCCGCCCCGAGTTGACGAGATAGACGACGGTGGCGACCACCTCCGCATCGCTCCCGGCGTGGGTCGCGACCTCGTTCACCAGCTCCAGCAGCGTGATGTTCGGTGCCATCGTCCGTCCCTCCGTGGTGGGCTGCCCGGCGTTGCTGTAGTGCTCTGTCCCACCTACGTCCGGGACGAAGTGATGGATGCGGATGTGTCGATTTCTCGTCGCCTGCTCTTCGGGGCCGTATCGGCTGCGGCAGGCGACGGGGGCGACCGGCGAGACCGCGTCGTCTTCACCGCCAGCGAGCGGCTGCGAGGCGAGTTCGTCGACTGGTTCCGGCCCCACACCGGCGCGCGAAGCGCCAACCGATACGGTTTCCTCGGCGGCCGCCTCCGAGCCGGCGTCAGCGTGGACGTTCCCCCACCTCCAGTTCGTCGTCCAAGGCCAGGACACCCGCTTCGCCAACCTGCCCGACGACGCCGTCGTGCCGCGAACCGGTGCGCTCGGACCCGGGGCCCTCTACTTTCTCCACCTGCACGACCGCTCGCCGGGCGAGCCGTTCCTGAAGCTCGGCTTCCTCACGCTTCGGCGAAGCGGCTTCGCGGCGACCGGTGGGCGATTCGAGTACGCCGACGGTCTCGAGACCGAGCCTGCCGATCCGACCCTCGCCTTCGTGAAGCGCTTCCGGATCGCCGAACGGCTGGTCGGCCCCTTCTCGTACTCGCACGTCTCGCGGAGCTTCGACGGAGGTCGACTCTCCGACGACCGCCCGGGCTGGAACGTCACCGCGATGGCGGCGCGCCCGACCCACGGCGGCTTCGAGGTGAGCGCCAACCGCGAAATCGGCGACGGGCTGTAGGCACGACAACCGGGGCAAGTTGACGTAACGTCAAAGTCGGACGTTCCCCCGGCCCCCCGCGGCTTTCGCGTCTCCTCCGAGCAGGCGCAGCGCGTCGAGGACGTGGTCCGGGCGGCCCTTAAGCCGGTGGCCGTGGGCTAAAGACGGAGCGACCTCGGCAAAGGTCATCGGCAGCATGATCCAGCATCCGCGAAGGCGGTCGAGACGGCTCTCAAGAGCGCGCCCAAGAAGTAGCGGGTCCGCGGCGGCGGACAGGGCTCCGATGGCCCGCATCCGACCCGCGGTACCCGCGGCTCAGGCGCAGCGAGGAGGGCCCGCGACAGCGTTGGCGACGTTGTCGTGGCGCCCGACCCGTGGTCGATACTGCGCCGGCCACGCCGGACTGACCGTTTAGCCGAGAGTCGTCGTGGTGGTCGTGTTGGTGGTCGTGGTGCTACAGAGTGTACAACAACGGCCGGAGCACACACACGATGTTGTTGTGGTTACCGAACAGTCACATACCTCGACGGGTGGTGCAGTACCACACGGTGAGCCACATTGGCAGCGATACTTCGGTGTGCAAGAACCCTGAGCACAGAAACCACCGCAGATGCCACCATCGCGAAAACCGCACGCATTCGGGTCAACCGTCGTCGTCGTCGTGGTGGTCGTCGTCGTGGTCCCCGGAAGTGCGCTGACTACGTCCGATACGAACATGTCAACTCTGTTCTCAACGTCGGCGACGTCAGACTGCGTAACACACCCGCCGCTGTTGCTCGCCTTCTCCTCGGCGTTCGCGAATGCCGCGCTAAACTGTGCCTCTGCCTTGTCGAGGCAAGCTTGGCTGACCGGAATCCCCGCAGCCGCAGCCTTCGCGTAGCATAGCGCCTTCGCGTGGGCTTTCTTGCCGGCCGCCTTGATCTTCGCCGCCGCACATCGTTGCGCCGTAGCTTCAGGGGACGGGGGGCCTGCGACTCCATCCCCCGCGCAGACGTAGACTATCGCGGCGAGGCCGAGCGGCAGTAGGCCAGCTCGTACGGTGCCCATGGAGGGCTCACGCGTAGCGCAGCAACCAGGACGGCGTCAAGGCGATGGCCAAGCCGGCGCCGCCCCGCAAGCCCGTCGAGCTGCCCTGCGGGGCTACCCCCTTCCACAGCTTGGCGACTTCGCGTGCGGTCTTGCCGAGCTTCTGGCGCGCGTACTCGTAGGCGTCTGGTACGCCTCTCGCTTGCCCATCGCGGAAGAGCCGCTCGAACTCCGCACGCTCGCGAGCGAGCTGCGCCTTCCGGCCCTCACTGGCACGGCGGCGGGTGGCGTTCTGGCGCGGCACGCGGAAGTGCTCGCGGCACTGGTCGGCGTCGAAGCGCTCGCGCGCGCGACTCGGCTTACGCTCGACGTCGGGCCAGGAGCAGTAGGCGCAGGCGAAGAACTGGTGCCACAGCGGCGCGTCCGCACGACCAGGTCGTCGAGATGCCCGGCGAGTGAGACCGCGTCGGGCGCATCGGCGACGGTGAAGGGCCCGCGCCTCGTGAGCGGACGGCGGGCCCAGTAGGCACGACAACCGGGGCAAGTTGACGTAACGTCCGAAGTCGGACGTTCCCCCGGCCCCCACCCGCGGCGCGGCGCATCGCGTATCGTCTCGCGTGGGTTGACTAGCACGACCCGGTCGAGAGTCGGAACGAGGAAGGCGACCGATCGGGACGCTGGGAAGCCGGGTGGTGGTTGTACATCCGGAGGTACGCTATGATGTACGCAGGTGGAGGTACCGATGTCGCGAACCCGCCTTGACGAAGATGTCCAGCCCCTCTCGGAGTTCCGCGCCAACGTGGCCAGCTTCGTCGAGCGAGTACGAAAAACCAAGCGCCCCGTCGTCCTGACCCAGCGCGGCCATAGCGCCGCGGTTCTTCTCGATGTTTCCAAGTACGAGCAGCTTCTGGACGAGGTCGAGACCCTCCGCGATATCCAGATTGCGGAGAAACAGCTCTCACGTGGCCGGGGCGTCTCCCATTCCAAGGCCAAGGCCCGCATCCTTGCAGCTCTGCGAAAGTGAGGATCGCCTGGTCGCCTCTTGCCATCGACCGGACGATCGCAGTCATCCGCTACATCGCCACCGCGAATCCACAGAGCGCGGAGAGGTGGACTGCCCGCCTCTTCGAACGAGTGAACCGCTTGCGCTCCTTTCCTGAGAGCGGCCGGATCCTTCGCGAAAGCCCGAGTGGGCCGTACCGAGAGCTCCTCCATGGCGAGTACCGCATCATCTACAGGGTGGTGAGGTCACGCGTTCTCATCCTCACGGTTCGGCATGGTCGGCGCTTACTCGATCCAGGCGAGCTCGCGTAGGAACGCTTGCGCGGGAAACCGCTGGCCAGCCATGCGCCGGGCGCCGGCCGGCTTGCGGCCCGCGGATCTGAGAGCCGCGACTGCGTACCGTCGCGGTCATGACAGCTGCGCCAATAGCGCCTTCGCGTCGATCAAGTCACGCGTGGCGAAGGAGCATAGCCCTCATTAGCCGGGAAAGTTTAGTTCAACATGGGTTATGCTGCGCGCAGCATAAGCCGTGATAGAGCACCAAGTTGATCCGCGGCCGCGGCACGAGCGGCACGAGCCGCTCGAGGAGCTCCTTCGGGGTGAAGACGACATGGGTCGTCCCGTCCGCCCATGGGCGCTGCAGCGCGACGGCGATCCGCCCGTCGCGCAGCCGGTGCAGGCCGCCCTGCCCGAGCGGCGGACGGCAGAGGTACTGGCAGAGCGCTCGAGCCGCTCGCGATCCCCCGCGGCGACGTGCACGGCGGCATGGAGGTCGAAGCCGCCGTCCTGGGCGTGGAGCGGCACGGGGCGCTCGACCCACGGCGCGCCCGGGTCGGCGCCTACCCGCGCGGGACCCCGCCCCGCGCGATCGCCGAGTGCCGTCCGGCCGAGGATCGCTGCCCGGGAGAGGCTCGCCAGTGCAGCCGACTCGTCCGCGAGCGGATCGGTGTCCTCGTCGGTGAACGTCGCCCGCGAAAGCCCGAGGCGCTCGAGGCGCCGCCGTACCCGGGCGACGACGCGGCGCACGTCGTCGTCCGTGGGTGGCGAGGCCGGATGGAAGCGCAGCGCGCCGTCCGACTCGCGCACGAAGACGCCGTCGAGGACGAGCGTGTGATAGTGGAGGTGAACGTTCACCGCCCCGCCGAAGCGTTGCACGCTCGTCACCATGCCGGTCTCTCCGCTCGGGAGCCCCTGGCGCCGCGCCTGGCGGCGATACGCGCTCCGGAGCGCACGCACGAAGACGTGCAGCACCGTGCGGCAGAGCCGGTGGTCGTAGGCGAGTCGGTAGCGCAGCCGGTGCGGGACCGAGAGCACCCACTGTCGGACGGGCACGTCGGCCGGCAGCACCTGATCGACGAGACGCGCCGCGCGCTCGGCCATCCGTCGTCCCCGATCCTTCGATGAGCGGTGAGCGACGGAGGCGCTTCATCGTCGTCCGGTCGACGCCGATGGCGCGAGCCGCCTCGCGCGGTTGCCCTTCGAGGCTTCGAGCGCCGAGCGGATGCGGGCGGCGGCGTGACCCGAGGGAGTCGACTCACGCCGGTGTGCGCGGGGGCGGCAACGCACGGTTGCAACCGTGCGCCAAGGCCGGCGGCAGGCCGCACGTTGCCGGGCGCGACCGCCGCTGTTAGGTTGGGAGTGCGACCGCGGGGTCGTTTGACTCCCGAAAGGGGGGTAGTATACCCGCGCAGTTCCGATGTACTTCCAGTTCGCCAACGTGCTCGTCTTCTTCCTGCTCGCCTTCGTCCTGTGCGGGCTGATGCTCGGGCTCGGCCTGCTGCTTCGCCCCTCCAATCCGCATCCGGGCAAGCTCACGACCTACGAGTGCGGGGAGCCGCCGAGCGGCAACGCCTGGATCAACTTCAACATCCGCTTCTACCTGATCGCGCTCGTGTTCGTGATCTTCGAGGTGGAGATCGCCTTCATCGTCCCCGTCGCCACGGTTTTCCGCGACTGGATCGCGCGCGGGCAGGGGGCGTTCGCGCTGGCCGAGATCGCGCTCTTCGTGGCGATCCTGGCCGTCGGGCTCGTGTACGTGTGGGTGAAGGGGGACCTCGAGTGGCTGAAGCGGCTGCCCCAGTCCCGTGGCGAGCCCGCCGCCGAACCGCTCCGGCGCGACGCCGCGTAGGGGGAAGCCGATGTCTCTCATCAACACCGCACCCGAGATGGCGCTCACCACCAAGATCGACGACTTCCTCAACTGGACCCGCAAGTCGTCGGTCTGGTACATGATGTTCGGCCTCGCCTGCTGCGCGATCGAGATGATGCAGACCGGAGGGCCGCGCTCCGATCTCGATCGCTTCGGGGCCGCACCGCGCGCCACGCCGCGCGTCTCCGACCTGATCATCGTGTCGGGCACGCTGACGCTCAAGATGGCGCTGCGCACGAAGGTGCTCTACGACCAGATGCCCGATCCGAAGTACGTCATCTCGATGGGCAGCTGCGCCAACTGCGGCGGGCTCTTCCAGCTCGCGTACTCGGTCTGCGACGGGGTGGACAAGGTGATCCCGGTCGACGTCTACGTGCCGGGCTGTCCGCCGCGGCCCGAGGCGCTCACCGAGGGGCTCGTCAAGCTCCAGGAGAAGATCCAGCAGGAGCGCTGGCTCGTGCGGAAGCCGGCCGTGGCGGCAAACGCCTGAGCCGCATGGCCGCGTCCGACCCCGCCGCCATCCACGCCGCCCTCAGGAGTCACTTCGGCGACGCGGTCGGCGACCTCGCGGGCACGCGCCCCGACAACACCGGCACCACGGTTGCGCCGTCGGCCATCGTCGACGTGTGCCGGTTCCTCAAGACGGAGACGGGCCTCGCGTTCGACTGCCTCTCGAATCTGTCCGGCGTCGACTACCCGAAGCGCAACGTCATCGAGGTGGTCTACCACCTCTACTCCTACCGCTACCGCCACCTCTTCGTGCTGAAGGTGGACGTGCCGCGCGACAACCCCGCTGTGCCGAGCGTCGCGGGCGTGTGGCACGCCGCCGAGTGGCAGGAGCGGGAGGTGTTCGACCTGCTCGGCGTCACCTTCGAGGGCCATCCGGACCTCCGCCGCATCCTCATGCCCGAGGACTGGCCGGGGCATCCGCTGCGCAAGGACTTCGTCGAGCCCGAGGAGTACCACGGCATCTCGACGTCGCGGGAGAGCCTGCTGAAGACATGAGCCTCACGGGATTCGAGGTCGAGATCCAGCGCGAGGTCGACGGCGGCCTCTCGACCGAGGACATGACCCTCAGCATGGGGCCCCAGCACCCCTCGACGCATGGCGTGCTCCGCTTCGTCGTGCGTGCCGACGGCGAGGTGATGAAGGAGGCCATCCCGGACATCGGCTACCTGCACCGATCGATCGAGAAAATTGCGGAAAAGGTCGGCTGGCACGGCTTCATGCCGTACACCGACCGCGTCGACTACGTGGCGGCGATGTTCTGCAACCAGGGCTGGGCGATGGCGGGCGAGCGGCTCGCGGGCATCGAGGTCCCGAAGCGCAGCGAGTACTGCCGCGTCATCGCCGCCGAGTTCAACCGCATCCAGAGCCACCTCCTCTCGGTCGGCTCCATGGCGATGGACATCGGCGCCTACACGCCCTTCACCCACGCCCTCCGGGAGCGCGAGTACATCAACGACCTGATCGAGGAGCTCTGCGGGGCGCGCCTCACCTTCAACTACATGCGGATCGGGGGGGTGGCGTGGGACATCCCGCCCGGCTGGCGCGAGAAGGCGCTCGCATACGTCGAACGCTTCGAGCCGCTGATCGACGAGTACAACGCGCTCATCTCGTACAACAAGATCTACACGGAGCGGCTGGGGAACGTGGCCGTGATCACGGCGCAGGAGGCGATCGAGTACAACCTGGTGGGCCCGAACCTCCGCGGCTCGGGCGTCCGCTACGACGTCCGGCGCGACGAGCCGTACT
>VBKF01000210.1 GCA_005888095.1 Deltaproteobacteria bacterium
CTCCCGTTCCGCCATCGCCGTACGTGAAGAGCACCTTCACCGCCCCCGAAGCTCCCTGCTCCGCGCAGGCCAGGAACGCCCGGCGGTAGTCGTCGAGCGCGAAGCGGTGCGTGATGACGGGCGTCACGTCGATCCGGCCGCTCGCCACCAGCTCGAAGTAGATCTCCATCGCGTGCCGCCGCCGGCCCTCGAACTCCTCGACGCCGAAGGCATTGGAGCCGACGACCTCGATCTCCTTGAAGTAGAGTGGGGTCCACTCGAAGCGCTTCGGGCTCTCGACGCCCGTCACGACGACCGAGGCGCGGGGGGCGGCGACGCGCAGGGCGACCTCCACCGTCTCGGGGAAGCCGACGGTGTCGTAGACGACGCCAACGCCGCCGCCGTGCAGCCAGGGCGCGCCGTGCCACGGCCGCATCAGCTGGGCCCCCGTCTCGGCGCCGAGCCGCTCGATCAGGGGCTCGAGCGGTTCGTGGGGCAGGACGAGCGCGGCGCCGAAGCGCTCGGCGAGCGCCTTCTGGTGCGGGAAGCGGGCGATGGCGATCACGCGCGTCGCGGGCGCGAGTGCGCGAAGGATGGCGATCGCGATCAGCCCGAGCGTGCCGCAGCCGTACACGAGGACCGTCGCGCCGGGCGCCGGTCGGCGCTTCAGGAACCCGTGCAGCGACACCGAGAAGGGGTCTGCGAGCACGGCCTGCTCGTCGCTCACGGCATCGGGCACCGGCATGCACATCGATTCGTGCGCGGGCACGTGCGGCGCGAAGCCGCCGGTCGCCTTGCTGCTGTTGCCGGTGTGGATGCCGGGCGGCAGGACGCCGCGCGCGAAGTTGTGGCAGATGGAGTACTGCCCCTCCCGGCAGGCGGGGCACGGCGGATCGATGCCGCGCGGCGCGCAGGAGAGCCAGGGGTTGAGGACCACGCGCTCGCCGGCGCGTCGCGCTCGCACCCCGGGGCCGACGCGCTCGATGGTGCCAACCACCTCGTGGCCGAGGACCTGGGGAAAGGAGATGAGCGCGGTCATCGGGTTCGCGACGCTGCCGTTGAGGAACACCTGCTTGTAATCGCTGCCACAGATGCCGCAGAGACGGGTCCGGATCGTCACCCAGTCCGGCGCCGGCAGCTCGGGATCGGGGAGGTCCTTCAAGGCGAACGTGGAATGGGGCCCGAAGAAGAGCCGCTTGTCGACCCGCCCGAGCAGGCTCGTCAGGACGAGCTTCGGGGCGCTGAAATCGGTAACGAGGGCGCGCACGGCTCATCAATCTCACGCCGGTGGGCCGCGAACAAGCAGAGGGTGCCGCCGGCCCGGCCTTGTCGACGGGGTGCACGCTCAGGCACCATGCGGAGGTGGCGAGCTCGATGCCGAACCCGCGCCGGGCCATCCCGTCCGTGGAGCGGCTGCTGAGCGCCCCGGCCGGCGCCGCGCTGGCGGCCCGCTACCGGCGGGAGCACGTGGTCGAGACCACGCGGACGGTCCTCGACGACGTCCGTCGCACGGCGGGGGACGGCGGCCGCGTGCCGCCGGACGAGGAGATCCTCGAGCGCGTTCGGACGCGCCTGGAAGAAGCTTCCACGCCGCGCCTGAGGCGCGTCATCAACGCGACGGGCGTGGTCCTGCACACCAACCTCGGGCGCGCGCCGCTCGCCGAGGAGGCGGTCACGGCGCTCGCGGACGCGGCGCGCGCCGCCGTGAACCTCGAGCTCGACCTCGCGAGCGGGCGGCGCGGCGACCGGGACACGCTGCTCGCCGACGACCTCGGGACGCTTACCGGCGCGGAGGCGAGCCTGGTGGTGAACAACAACGCGGCGGCCGTCCTCCTGGTCCTCGACACGCTCGCCGGGGGCCGCGAGGTCGTGGTGTCGCGCGGCGAGCTGATCGAGATCGGCGGCGCCTTCCGGATGCCCGACATCATGGCGAGGAGCGGCGCTCGGTTGCGCGAGGTGGGGACGACGAACCGCACGCACGCCGACGACTACCGCCGCGCCATCGGCCCCGACACGGCGCTCCTGCTGAAGGTCCACACCAGCAACTACCGGATCGTCGGCTTCACCGCCTCGGTCGAGCTCGCCGAGCTGGTCGCGCTCGGGCGCGCGTCGGGCATCCCGGTGGTGGAGGACCTCGGCAGCGGCGCGCTCGTCGACCTCGCCGCCTGGGGGTTGCCGCGCGAGCCCGTGGTCCGCGAGCGCATCGCGGCCGGCGCCGACCTGGTGACGTTCAGCGGCGACAAGCTGCTCGGCGGGCCGCAGGCGGGCATCATCGTCGGTCGCCGGGACTTCGTCGCTCGCCTCGCGTCGAACCCGCTTCGCCGGGCGCTCCGCCCCGACAAGCTCACCATCGCGGCGCTCGGCGCCACCCTCCGTCTCTACCGCGAGTCGCCCGACCTCGCGGCCACCCTGCCGACGTTCCGGCTCCTGACGCGCCCCGTCGCCGACATGGAGGCGGTCGGCCGGGCGGCGGCGCCGCTGGTCGCGGCGCGCCTCGGACCCGGCTACCGCGTCGAGGTGGTCGCGGCCGATGGCGAGGTCGGCAGCGGCGCCGTACCCGTCGTGCCGCTCCCGAGCCGTGCGCTCGTGATCGACCACCCCGACGTCCCCGCCGAGCGCATCGCCGCCCGCTTCCGGGCCGCCCGCCCGCCCGTGATCGGCCGCGTCCACGACGGTCGCTTCCTGCTCGACCTGCGCGCCATCTTCGACGCCCACGAGCTCGCCGTCGACCTCGGCTGACGGATGCCCCTCATCATCGGGACGGCGGGGCACATCGACCACGGCAAGACGTCGCTCATCCGGGCGCTCACCGGGCAGGATACCGATCGCCTGAAGGAGGAGAAGGAGCGCGGCATCTCGATCGACCTCGGCTTCGCCTACCTCGAAGGGCCGGGAGGGGCGCGGGCGGGGATCGTCGACGTGCCCGGCCACGAGCGGTTCATCCGCAACATGCTCGCCGGCGCGCATGGCATGGACCTCGTCCTCTTCACGGTGGCGGCCGACGACGGGGTGATGCCGCAGACCGAGGAGCACCTCGATATCCTGCACCTCCTCGGCGTCCGGCGCGGCATCTTCGTGCTCACCAAGATCGACCTGGTGGACGCGCCACGCGTGGCGGCCGTGCGCGAGGAGATCGAGATCCTCACGCTCGACACGACGCTCGAAGGCGCGCCCATCATCCCCGTGTCGACGCTGACGGGCGAGGGACTCGACCTGCTCCGCGCCGAGATCGCGTCGCAGCTCGCGGCCCCGCCCGGGCCGGCGCCGCCCGGCTACTTTCGCATGCCCGTCGACCGTGCCTTCGTGATGCGGGGGCACGGGGTCGTGGTCACCGGCACGGCGATCGCGGGCACCGTGTCCGAGGGCGACACGGTGCGCGTGCTCCCTGGCGCGGAGCGGGCCCGGGTGCGCAGCCTCGAGAGTCACGGTGTGCCCGTGCGGAGCGCCGGGCACGGCCAGCGGGTCGCCATGAACCTCGCCGGCGTCGAGCGGGAGGACCTCGGCCGCGGCCACGTCGTCTGCGACGAGCGGATCGAGCGCGTGACCGACCGGCTCGACGCCTGGGTCGAGGTCCGGTCCGCAGCCCGCCGCCCCCTCTCGAGCCACGGCCGGGTGCGGTTCCACCTGGGCACCGCTGAGGTCATCGGCAAGCTCATCGTGCTGGGCGGCGGGTCGGCGCTCGAGCCGCGGACGAGCGGCTGGGCGCAGATCGCGCTCGCCGAGCCCGTGCTCGGCATGCGCGGCGACCGCTTCATCCTGCGCGACGAGACGGCGCGCGGGACGCTCGGTGGGGGCGAGGTGGTGAACCCGTTCGCGGCTCGCCATCGCCGGAGCGAGGGCCAGCTGCTCGAACGGCTCCAGGCGCTGCGCCGGAGCGACCAGGCGACGGCTGCCCGAGCCTTCCTCGAGCTCGCGCCCGAGTTCGCCAGCGACCTCGCCACCGTCGGGCAGGCGCTGAACCTGCGCGAGGAGGAGGCCAGGGCGGCGCTGGCCGCGGCGCCCGGCGTCGTGCCGATCCCCGAGGGATCGAGCCCGGAGGCGTACACCACCGAGGCCATGTGGCGGCGCCTCGAGGAGAGCGCGGTCGGCGCGGTTGCGGCTGCCCATCGGGAGCAGCCGCTCGCGCCCGGGCTCGACATGGAGAGCCTGCGCACGGGCCTGCCGTGGGACGTACCGCCGCGCATCTTCCGCTGGTGCATCGACCGGCTGGTCGGGGCCGGACGGCTCCTCCGGGAGGAGAGCGTGGTGCGCTCGCCGGAGCATCGGGTGAGGCTCGGCGCGGACGCCCGGGCCCTCGGCGAGCGCGTCGAGCGCCTGCTCGCCGAGGGGCGCTTCACGCCTCCCGATCTCCGGCAGATCGAGGAGGCGACGGGCGTGGGCCGGAGCCCGCTCGGCGAGGTGCTCGGCGTGCTCGAGAGCGAGGGCCGCATCACCCGCATCGCCCCCGACCTCTACTACGCGCGCGGCGCCGCGGAGGAGGCGAAGGCGATCGTGGTCGAGCATTGCCGCCGGCACGGCGACATCACGGCCGCCACGTTTCGTGACCTGATCGGCGCGAGCCGCAAGTTCGCGATCGCCTTCCTCGACTGGTGCGACCGGACCGGCGTCACCGTCCGCGTCGGCGACCTGCGCAAGCTGCGCCGCTAGCTAGGCGCACGGGTCCCGGGATCTGCTAAGCTCGCCCAATGGCCGAAGGTCGGAGCGGCTCGCATACGCGGCCGGAGCTCTTCCGGCTGACCGAGCGGGCCCGTGCGTCCGGTTGAGCCGGCAAGCTGGGTCCGGCGGACCTGTCGCGCATCCTCGCGGGGCTGCCGCAAGTCGTGCACCCCGATCTGCTGGTCGGCACCTCGACGGCCGACGACGCCGGGGTGTTCCGCATCGCTCCCGACCTGGCGCTGGTGCAGACCGTCGACTTCTTCACGCCCATCGTCGACGATCCCTTCGAGTTCGGGACGATCGCCGCCGCCAACGCGCTCTCGGACGTCTACGCGATGGGCGGCGAGCCACGGACCGCGCTCAACATCGCGTGCTTCCCCCAGCAGGGTGTCCCGCTCGAGGTGCTGCGCGAGATCCTGCGTGGCGGGCTCGCCAAGGCGGAGGAAGCGGGCGTCGTGGTGGTCGGCGGCCACACGGTGGTCGACGACGAGATCAAGTTCGGGATGGCGGTGACGGGATTCGTGCACCCCGACCGCATCCTGCGCAACGTGGGTGCGCGGCCGGGCGACGCGCTCGTCCTCACCAAGCCGCTCGGGACGGGCATCGTCGCAACGGCCATCAAGCACGGGGCGGGCACGGCGGCGGAGCACGCCGCCGCGGTGGCAACGATGGCGGCGCTCAACGGTCCCGCGGCGCGGGTGCTCGGCGCCTTCGCCGTGCACGCGTGCACCGACGTGACCGGGTTCGGCCTCCTCGGCCACGCCTACGAGATGGCGCACGGCAGCGACGCCCGCCTGGCCTTCACGGCCGAGCGCCTTCCCCTCCTCCCCGGGGCGCGCCGCCTCGCCGCGGAGGGTCATCTGACGGGTGGCTGCCGGCGGAACCGCGACTGGCTGGCCGACAAGGTCCGCGTCGCGCCCAGGCTGCCGGCGGACCTCGTCGAGGCGGCGTTCGACCCGCAGACGTCGGGCGGGCTCCTCGCCGCGCTGTCCGAGACGGATGCGGCGCGTGCGCTCGCCGCGCTCGCGGCCGCCGGGGTGGCGGCGGTCGTCGTGGGCAGCGTCGAAGCGCGCGCCGCGGGACCCTGGGTCGAGCTTCGCTGAGGGCGCTCACGGGAGCGCCGCCATCGTTCCCCGCAGGCTGACCGCTCCCGGGCCCGGCAGGTTCGAAGCGCCGTCGACCAGGAGATTGAGGCTCGGCGGAATGCAGAAAACGCTGACCAGCGTCGACGGGCTCGGCACACCGCCCGTCCGCAAGGTGCCGGCGTGCACGCCGCTCTCGGCGATCGTCCGTGCGGCCGCCAGCATCGTGAATGCGCCCGCATTCGCCTGCTGGCACGCGGTGAAGTCTCCCTCGTCCGCGCAGTCAGCGTCCGAGGCGCACGAGCAGTCGGGGTTGTTCCCGCTGCACGGCACGGTCTTGAAACCGCCTGCGGGCTTCCGGCAGCGGCCACAGAAGACGTGGGTCTGAGTGGCGAAGTCGCTGGCCGTGCTCGTTGCGGTGCCGGAGGTGAGCGCGAAGGCGATCGCCAGCGCGCCGATCTTCCTGTCCTGCGGCGGCGGACAGTCGTGGCTGGTGGGGAAGCTTCCGTTGATGACCGAATCGCCAGACGTGCAATCGAGGCCGTCGTTCGGGCCACCCTGGCACTTCTGCGTGATCGCATTGCAGATCGGACAGGGCTGGATCATCGTGTCGCAGCGCGCGCCGTCGCCCTGGCAACCGGCGTCGGTGATGCAGCCGACGCCGGGAGCGGAGCCGCCGACGCATCGACCCGTCTCGCAGGTGCCGCCGCCGCAGTCGCCATCGGCCTCGCAGTCGCGGCCCGGGGTCGCCCCGCCCCGACAGCGTCCGGTGTCGTTGGCGCAGGTCCCGCCGCCCGCGCAGGGGGAGCCCACCGTCGCGCACGCCGCGCCGGGCGTCGAGCCGCCGTCGCAACGGTTCTTGAAGAGGTCGCCGTCGAGGTAGAGGTCGGCGTTGAGCGGGAGGTCGAGAAGCTGCGTGACGCCGGTCGCGCAATCCGCCGTTCCCGACGCGTCCCTGGCCACCACGTTGATCAGACACGTGCTGGCCGCCGCCTGGCCGTGATTGCCGTCCGGGAGCGGGATGGGCGGTCCGAAGAGACACCCCATGCTCGTGCAGGTCCGGATGCTGGTCGCCTCGGGGGTCGTGGCCTTGAGCGTCAATGTCGTGCCGCTGCAGGTGACGTCGAGCAGCAGTGTTCCCATGTCGGGGATGAGGGCGGGAAGCGGCACCGCCACGTTCGCACCACCGAAGTAGAGGCCGCCGCAGCCGAGCGAGAAGAAATCCGAGGTGCCGTCCGCATCCAGGTGTCCGCACTTGCCCGCTCCGACCGCGGTGGTGAAGGACAGCTTCGCGGGCGGGCCCCCTGGACAGCAGCACGTCGGCGAGGGGGCCGGACACGGCTCGGACGCTGGACGCGGCTTGCAGACGAGGACGACGCGGTCCTTGTCGGTCCGCTGCGGCCGGCCCTTCGAGACGCCCCGCAGCGTGACGACGGCTCGACCCGGCTTCCGTCCTCTCGCCTTCACCAGGACCTCGGTGAAGGATCCGCAGGAGGCGGTGCCGTCGAGGGGCGGCAGCGGCAGGCCCTTGCCCTTCACCTTCGCGACGGCGCGCACGAGAGGGGTGGAGCTGCAGGTGGCCTCGCGCTGGTTGACGCAAAGGGCGAGATGGAAACGGCAGGCATCGCGCGCCCCGTCGGCGTCGCAGGCTGGATCGCATGCCGTGCAGGTGGCTGGGGAGCCGGTGACGGCCCTCCCGTCGCACACGCCGAGCTCGACGAGACAGTCGTTCGCCGCTCTACCGCCGCCGCCCGGCACCAGCCCGGCGAGGGCGCGGGCTGCCAGGCAGAGCGCCACGGTGATGCTCGGGCCGGCGACGGCCCGAGGACCGTCGTTGAGACCGCGCCGCTGCCGTGCGACCATACGCGCCCCTCCCCTCCGCGCTCGGTGCGGACCGTGAAGACCGCGTTAGCAGGGAGCGGTCCGGGACGTCAATGAATCGGGGTCAGCCCTAGTGCCCGCCAGCCGGCACCGGCGGCCCGCCGGCGGGCGGCGTGATGCGTGCGAGAGCGGCCTCGTCGAGCGTCAAACCGGCATCGCGCTTGAGCGCGTCGAAGTGGCCCTGCATCTGGTCCTGGAGCTGCTTGTTGCGGAGCGTCGCCTTGATCTGCTCCTTCACCGAGTCGAACGGCTTGCGCTCGCCTTCCTTCCGCTCGCTGACCATGATGATGTGGTAGCCGTACTGGGTCTTGACCACGTCGCTCAGCTGCCCGGGCTGCAAGGCGAAGGCAACGCGCTCGAACTCCGGCACCATCCGCCCCTGGCCGAATGTGCCGAGGTCTCCGCCCTTCTGGGCGCTTCCCGTATCGGTCGATTTCTCCTTGGCGATGTCCGCGAATTTCTCCGGGTGCTCCTTGAGCTCCGCCAGGATCTGCTTGGCGGTGTCCTCATCCTTCACCAGGATGTGGCTCGCGTGAATCTGTGTGGTCGAGTAGAGGGTGGGGTTCTCGTCGTAGTAGGCGCGCGCCTGATCGTCGGTGACCTCGGGCGGGGTCTGATACTGGCGCATGACCCGCTGGACGACGAGCCGCTTGCGGAGGTCATTCACCTGCCGCTCGATCTCCGGGTCGCGGTCGTAGCCGGCCTTCTTGCCCTCGTCGAACAGGAGATCGTTGAGGATCAGGTTCTCGACGAACTGCCGCTTGCGCTCGGGTGCGGTCACGTAGGCGCGGGAGGGCGCGGGCAAGCGCTCCATCTCCTGCCGGACCTGGTCGGTGGTGAGCTGGCGCCCCTGATACCGCGCGACCACCTCCCCGGGCGCGGTGTCCGCCTTCGCCTTCGACGACGCTCCCTGCTCGGCCGGCGCCGTCGCCTCCGGCGGACCCTTTCCGCAGGCGGCGAGCGCGAGCATCGCCACGAGCCACGCCCCGCATCCTGACCGCATGTCCGGGGACGCATATATCAGGCCCCGGGGGCAGTCAATTTTTCGCCGCGCGACAAGCGGGCGCGTGCCGTTGCGAAGTGTGTTTCGGCGGCCGTAGGCGGCGACCGTCGTGGCATGACGCTTGCTCGACCCTCCGCTCTCTAGACCCGGCATGTGGCTCGCGCTGGCGAATACGGTAGGCGAGGGCGGCGCGGAGCTGCTCCGGGCCCTCGAGGCGATCTCGCGCTTTGCCGAGGAACTGCGCGTGCGGCTGTCGGGCACGGGCCTGGATGGTCTCCAAGGGACGCTCGCCGCGCACGCGCGGCTCCGGTCGGCGCTCGAAGCCGTCTCGAGCAACGAGCTGGACGAGATGCGCGCGCGGATCGCCGCGCTGACGGGCATGCTGGCCGACGTCGCCGCGCGGCTCGAGCGGCTCCGGCGCTTGAAGGAAGCCCTCGCGCGCTAGGAGCGCGACCCAAGACTTCTTGGGTCGCGAAACGGACGCGAGCATGTGGCGTCGGTATCACGCGCGGCCGTCGTGCCGCGGCTGGCGAAGCCAGCGCGGCAAACCGACACGCGCTGTCCCCGTCTTGGCCTGCGGGCTTCGGGTCGTTGACGTGTCCGGCTCGTTTTGCCGCGCCGGCTTCGCCGGCCGCGGCATGACGGTCGCGTGCTCACCCGGCGCACATCCTCGCTTTCCGACCCAAGACGAAGTCTTGGGTCGGCTTCCTAGCCGCGGAGCAGGCGGCCGAAGACCGCGAGCAGCCCCTGGCCGGCGGCCGCGCCCGACACGTCGATCAGGCAGTCGCTCGCCGCGGCCGTGCGTCCGGGAACGAAGAGCTGATGGAGCTCGTCGACGACCGCGTAGAGGCCCGCGACCCCGACGGCCGTCGCGGCCGCAGGGAGGCTCCAGCGGCGTCCGCCGCGGAGCGCCCGGTAGAGCAGCACGCTCAGGATGAGGTACTCCGTGAAGTGGCCGAGCTTCCGGACGAAGCGGTGCATGGCGACGAGCTCGGCGGGGCTGGCGCCGGGGAAGAGCGTCCCGAGGATGGGCAGGATGATCTTCCCGGTCGCCTCGCCCGTGAAGTAGCCGGTCGAGAAGAGGGAGATCACGCTGCCCCAGGCGAGGACGGGAAGCCACCGCCGGAGCTGCTCGGCCCTAGACAAGCTCGCCGACGGCACGGTTGACGACCGCGAGCAGCTCTTCGCCGAACTCGGCGTCGATGAAGCTCTCGAGCTTTTCCCGCTGCGAAGCGTACCGCTTGCCGCCCGCCCCGCCAGCCATCTGCGTCCCGGCGAGCACGTCGAGATAGGCAAGCATCCCGGGGTGGGCGCCGGGATCGGAGCGGGAAAGCTTGTCGTCGAACAGCAGCCGGAGCGTCAGGTAGGCGAGCCGGTACTTCGAGTCTTCGCTGAGTTCCATCGGTCTCCTTCCGGACGGGCGAGGTCAGCTGCCGCCCTTGGCGGCGTGCGCCTCGCGTCCCTCCTTCTCGATGATGAGCGCGTAGTCGTAGTACGTCCGGTCCAGCTTGCCCGCGACGGCCCGGCCGTTGATGAAGAGCGTCGGCGTCGAGTTGACGCCGACGCGGTTGCCGACGTCCACGTCCTGGCCGACGCGCGCCCGGGTGGCGGGGTCGTCGAGACAGACGCGGAACGCCGCGAGGTCGAGGCCGAGCTCCCGCGCGTACCGGAACAGGCTCTCGCGCTCGAGATGCTCGTGATTCTCGAACAGCACGTCGTGGTACTCCCAGAACCGTCCCTGGTCGCCCGCGCACTCGGCCGCGATCGCCGCGAGACAGGCGTTCGGATGCAGGGGAACGGGCAGGCTCGCGTTGCAGCTCGAGTCGAGCGGGTAGTGCCGGAACACCAGGCGGACGTCGGAGCGCGAGCGGACGAGCTTGCGGAGATCGGGAAACGCCTCGGCGCAGTGGGGACACTGGAAGTCGGAGAACTCGACGATCGTGATGGCCGCATCACTGGGCCCCTTCGCATGCTCCTCGCCGGCGGTGAGCTCGCGGAGCGAGCGGACCGGCAGCCCGGTGTACCAGTCGACGAATTGCGGGTCCCGCATCCGGACCTCGGCCAGGTTGGTCGCCGGCGGCGGCCGGCGCACGGCGGCGAGCGTCCCGCCCGCGACGGCGAACACCATCGCCGCCGCGGCGACGGTCCGCGCTGCCCCGCGCCGACTCCACCAGGCCGCGCTCAGCGTCGGATCGAAGCGACCGGCGAGCGGCATCACGGTGACGAACCAGGCCGCGATGACGACGTCGGTGGCGAGGCAGAGGAGGCAGGCGTGATGCAGCACGGCGGCCATGATCACGCCGAGCACGCACGCGAACCCGACGCTCGCCGAGACGAGGCCGAGGAGTACCAGGTCGGCGAGGCCGGCGCGCGCGCCGAGCGCGCCAGGCACGGCGAGCACCGCGCCGAGGGCGAAGGTGGCGAGCGCGAGCCCCGCCACCGGCACGCCGAGCAGGCGCCCGTAGCGGCTGCCGAGGACGACGTCGCAGTTGATCGCCCCGCCGAGGTTGCAGAAGCTCGTGTAGCCGGGGTCGGCGCTGATCCGCTCGTGGACGAAGACGGTGAGCGCGCTCAGCGCCACACCGGCGAGCGCGACCGCGAGCGCGACGCGGTGACGGCTGGGGCTGGCGCTCATCGGGCGAAGCCCGAAGTCTAACCGGGCCCCCGCTCGCTTTCAATCGTCGGGCCGCTCAGAACTGGTACGTGAGCCGCAGACTCGTCTCGGAACGACCGGCGTTCAGACCGGCGAGCCCCCACGTCTCGAAGATGGGCGTGCTGTGACCGCGCGGCGTGACGAAGTAGCGCTGCGCCACGTTGACGACGAAGTCGTCGCGGATGACGTAGTCGACGGTCCAGAACGGCTCCGTGCTGAACTGGTTCACGGGGTCGACCGCGATGCCGAGCACGGGGACGATGCTGCCGCCGCGGTAGAAGCTGATGGCGGCGAAGGTTGCGAGTGCTTCCCATGTCCGGATCTTGTCGCGGAAGACCGGCGTGTTGGTCGGGATGCGGACGCTCGAGGGCAGGTCGAGCCCCCCGGCCAGGCACGACCCGCCCCTCGCGCGCTGGTCGGGCGTCAGCTTGGCGACCTCCTCCGCGTTGCAGCCGGGGTTGTTGACCAGATAGTGCCAGAAGAACTGGCCGGTCAGCAGGATCGTGCTCTTCTTGTTCACGGTCTTGATCCAGGTGGGCCGGTCGAACCCGATCATGCCCTTCCACATGTTCTTCTTGGTCACGCCCGGTACGGCCGGGACGTCGATCACCGTGATCTTTTGCAGGTCGAAGAAGGGGATGCCGACGTCGTAGACCGTCTCGGCCCGGAAGACGGTTTGCGTGTAGGCCTCGTCGGAGTAGTTGGCCGACAAGCCGAGGGTGTGCACGTAGGGCGCGATGAACTCGGCGGGAAAGATGCCTTTGGTGTAGAGCTGGACCGCGCGCGCGTTGTTGACGTCGTTCTTGGCGAGGCCGCGGATGGGAGCGTAGTTCGTGCCGTCGTCGCCCGACCAGCGCTGGTAGAAGTAGTTGAGCGTGAACTCCAGCCCGAACGGGGCCATGGCGTGGTAGCGGACGCCGACCTGGCTGTTCTCGAGCGGGTTGCGGGCGTAGTCGCCATGCTCGAAGAGCTTGGTGCCGTTCATGAGCGCGACGCAGCGTGGCTCGCCCTTGCGCGGCCCTCTGGTCTCCTTGATGCGCGACAGCGCGAAGCACGTGCCGTCGAAGAACGCGCCGTCGACCACGTTCGTCAGCGGGTCGTAGAAGCGCAGCCCCCACGGGCGGGGCAGGAAGGCCTGCTTGGCGGGGAACCAGTCGCCCGGGTTCCAGTACCACTCGAGGAAGTTCTGCGAGAGCTTCCAGACGTCACCCAGGTCGTAGAGGAACTTGAACATCCACAGGGGACGACGGATCTGGTCCCAGCCGAAGGCCGGCGCCGGTATCTCCTGCTGGAAGTGCCAGGTGAGGTCGAGCGGGTTGGCGCGGTCGAGCATCCGGAAGTTGTCGGTCTCGCCCCAGACGATCTGCTGGCGGCCCGCCCGGATGGTGAGCGGGATCGTCCGGAACTTGATGTCGGCGTAGGCCTCGCGGAGCTGGTTGTCGAATTTGAGCGCGTCGCGTTCGCCATGGGTGAGCCCGCTGATGGAGAGCTGCGTACGCGTCAGCCTCGTGAAGCTGCCGGCGGCGTTCGGGACGCCGACCTTCGTCGCGCGGTCGAAGATGTCGAGGAACTGACCGGTCTTGAGGCCAGGATACGCCCGGCCGTGGATGTCCGACTTCTCGAAGAAGCCCGGCGTGGTGTCGTAGATACTGTCGTAAACCCCCCGGTACACCACGAACAGGTGCGAGCTCTCGATGAAGGGAATGTTGTACTTGCCGTAGAAGAGCCCGCTCTGGAGCCAGTCGTAATCGAACTGGATGCGCGCCGTGTTCCGGTTCTGGATGAACTCGTAATGCGCGTCGTCCGGATGGCGCACGAGGTTCTGCGTCTGGAGGTTTCCCGACAGCTGGATCGGTCCGAATTTCTGCGTCGCAGCCGCAGGTCGGGGTATGAAGGCGGCGAGAGCCACAGCCAGCGCGGCAAGACAGACCAAACGAAGGCGGTGATGTGACATTACCCCCTCCTTCTGCGCTCAGGTCTTCGGTCCGAAGCCGCGCCTGGCTAGCGCGAAAGCCAGGCGTTTGCAATGGAGGCGGCGGCGGGATCCCCACGGAACCCGCCGCCGCTTTGCGTCACTGCTTCGTGACGACCGTCATTCCCGGCAGGATCAGCGCTCCCGGCCCGGGCAGTCCGGTCGTCGTGTTGATCGTGTTCGACGTGGTGGCAGGCTCGCAGAACGTGGAAACCACCGTGCCGTTCCCGGTTTTCGGGTATATTCCGTCCCCCCAAGGCGGGGTGAGCGGGTTGGCGATGCCGGTGCGTTCGATGTTGCCCGCGACGCCAGGGACCTGCTTGGTCGGGTAGCACGGCTTGGTCGTATCATTGGAACAGCAGAACTGGCTGATCCCCCCCTTGCTGTCGAGGCACTGACCGTCGGGCGTGTGGCCGGTACAAGCGAGACCGGTGCAACTGGCGTTGCAGAGGGCGCCGCCGCACTGGTCGTCCTGCACGGGGATGCCCGTGGACGGGTCCCCCGGCTGCGCCGTGCATGGCAGCGGGCCGTTGCAGACGGCCCTGCCGGTGGTCAGGGGCAGGTGGATCTTGAGGGTGCCCGCGAACTGCGATGTCGCGGAAGACGGCGGACAGGCGCGCGACGTGCCGTAGACCTTGTCCCCCGCGGCCTGCGCCACGGTCACCGTTCCCTCGACCGTGCAGGGCTGGCCCTCGTTCGGGCCGGACGTGCACTGGTTGTTCTTGCAGCGCGGGCATACCTCGCCCGCCGTCGTGAGGAAGACGTCGGAGAGGAGGTCCACGACGACGTTCGTATCGCCGGTCTTCAGGTCCGCGCTTCCCCTGACGATCTCACCGGATACGAAGCGGTTGGTCACACACACCGGCACATTCGCGGCCAGGAGGGGCAGAGGAGGCCCGAACGTCGCCGTGTTGAGCGAGCCGGCGCCCGTGGGCCCGCACAGGCCGCAGAGCGGGTTCGTGGTGTCGTCGCACCCGACGAGGCAGAGCTTCAGCTGCGAGCCACCCACCACCGGGAAGTTGTGCGAGGTGCCCGTCCATCCGTTGTCGAGGTCGGTGCCGCTGGTGGCGACCGTGACGTCGGCCTCGTTGGGCCCGCCCGCCGGGTTCGGCGGACACGTGGCGGCGTTGGCCGCGACGCTCGTGCACGGGATGTCGGCCGGCGACGTGACCGCGCCGCAGAAAGGAACGGCCCCAAATATGCACCTCAGGATGAGGTTGTCGGCGTCGTTCTTCGGCTTCCCCGATGTCTTCGCCACCACGTGGATCTTCAGTGACCTGGTTTTGTTCTTCTTCTTACCCCCGAGCTGGACGGTGAAGGGCTTCATTGCGCCGCATGATGTGGCCGTGGATGCGAGGGTGGGCTGGGGAAACCCGCCCTTCTTGTCGACGAAGCTCGTCACGGCAGTCGCCGTGCAGCCGGTCACCGGCTCGTTGACACAGAGCTGCACGTCGAAGGTACAGGACGTCCCCAGGGTTCTCCCGTTGACGATGTTTCCCGCATGGCCCGACACCTGGACGGGGCCTTCCTCGCTCTCGACTTCGAAGCCGGCATAGCAGTCCGACTTCTTGGGTCCGCCGCCTGCCACGACCACCGCAGATGCCGAAGTCGCGACGCCGACAACCCAACCGACGGCGAAGAAGGTCAAAAGTGGTCTCAGTCTCATCGGAATCGTCTCCTTCTCGTCTCCGCCTGCGCCGTCACGGTGGCGTGGGCAGGAGCTGGGCTTTCCCGGGCAGGCTCACCACCCCCGTGGCCGGAAGATCCGCGGCCGCGTCGACGGCGTTGTCGAACGTCGGCGGGATGCAGAACACGCTCACCAGCGTCGCGTCGTGCTTGCGCCGGTCGGCGCCGGGGCCGGCCCCCGTGCCGGTCGCCTCGACCGTCCTCGCGACCTGCCCGAAGGCGCCCGAGGTGTGCTGCTGG